>NZ_FRAX01000011.1 GCF_900142465.1 Fibrobacter sp. UWH6 | reverse complement strand
ATGGTGGCACAGATGGACAAGGAAGGCTTTGGTAACTGCACCAACCTTTACGAATGCCAGGCTGCTTGCCCGAAGGGTATCACCGTGGATTACATCGCAAAGATGAACCGCGAATACCTCATGGCAACCGCTACCTACGCTGAAAAGGTGTACGGAAAGGACTAGCAATGAGGCGTGAGGTCGCTCATGCCCTAGGCATTCTCCCCATAGGGGATAACTCGACTAAGACAACAAGTTGTCAAGTCTCGTATAGCTTGAGGTATGAGGTCGGCCTTTCAGGCCTTTGAGCATGTCATCCTGAGCGAAGAGGCGTAGCCTCGGAGTCGAAGGATCCAGACCAGCATTACAAAAAAAGGACTGCAGCGATGCGGCCCTTTTTGTATATGGTGGGGGAGGACAACCTTAACCTTCTTCCGATTTTCAATCGGTTTCCTTTGGTAGGGAAATTATATCGAAGTATCATTTTTTTGCGATTTTGCAGGACTTCCAACCACACTTTTTTGTCGCTTTTCGGGGCTTTTGCCCCCTTACCACCAGAGTTTCAGGCGAAGGTAGTCGATTGCCTGGTGTGAAAGAATCCACCAGAGCGTGCGCTTGCCCGCGAAAATCTTCGCGATACCTGTCATGCCGGGGCGGAACCATGCCGGAGTCTGGTAGACGAACTCGCCGCGCACGGCGAAGGTGTTCTCCTGTTCCTTTACCTCTGCGGTGGGGCTGATGTGTTGCGTCTCGAACCGGTAAACGTATTCGGGGCGGCTCTTGATGGCGAGCAGGCCCTGGGTTCCGAGTTTTACGTTGCGCAGTTCCTGTTCGGGCACATTTATCTCGACATAGATGTTCTCGATGGATGCCATCTGGAACAGTTCCGTTCCCTGGTTTACCGGGGCACCGATGCGTTTTTGCAGGTCACCTTCGATAATGACGGCGCTGTCGGCGGTGACGGCGACCACGGCCATGGAGAGCCTGTAACGCACTGTCTTGAGCTTTGCTTGGGTTTGCGCGAGGCGCGCTTGGTGAATTCGCATTTCGGCAAGCTGGTGGGCCGCCTGGGCTTTTTGTATTTCGCGCCGGGAGTCCTGTTCCTGCGCCATGAGATCGGCTTCTTCAAGCTTGAGCTCTGTCTGGTTTAGTCGGAGTAATGGGGCTCCCTTGTAAACGACGTCGCCGGGCTTTACAAAAACGGTATCGATGTATCCGTCGAAGGGGGCTGTCGTATAGATTATTTTGTCTGTTTTCAGAATTGCCGGAGCGCTAACCCTGTAAGGGATTGGGTAAAGCGTCGCGAATAGAACCAGCGCTATTGCAAGTATCCCGAATAGCTTTGCCCACGTGTGTTCGATTCCCAAAAGCTTGGAGAGTATTTTCCGAAGTTTTTTTACCATGCGGAGTCCGAACCAGCAGCTTTTGTTGTAAAGTTCTTCAAGTCTTGCTGCGCACAGTGACGATGTCAGGTAAATTTGTTCAGAATTCAAGTCGTCGAAAGGTTGCGAATTTCGTTCGCAGCAGATGATTCCGATGATTTCGTCGCCATTGTGGATTGGTACGGTGAGTATGTACTTTGTGTGGTATTTGGTGCTGTACAGCTCGTGCTCGCGAATCGAAAGAACGTTCTTTTCGGGGGCGGGGTAGACGATGGCTGCGTCTTGCTCGTAGGCTTCTTCCATGATGCCTTCCAAGTCTCGCACCACCTGCATTTTTTTCTCGAAATGGTCGGTGTGGCTCAGAGCCTTTAGCTCAACGTAATCGTGCTTGACCCATCCGAGGCTCACCCTTTCGGCGCTGTATTTGTCGCAGAGCCCGCTGACCAGGGACAACGTCGCCGTTTTGAATTTGTCGCACGCAAGTACGTTTTGGGTGACGTCGAATACTTGGGTCATCTGGTTGATTTTTGCGTTGGAACTGCTGAGCGCCCCTTGCATCGCCTGGAGCAGTTTGTTGGCGTCCAAATTTGTGTTGGAATTATTCATGCAGCAGCTCCTTGCGTAGGGCGGGCTTGCCCTGATCCCAAGTTTCTAGGCCGTTTTCGCGCAACAGCTCTCCTTTCGCGATGAGGAGCTTTACGTCGATAAGGTGCAAATCGCGTGTATTCTCGAGGTGGCGCTGTTCCGCCTTGCGGAGGTCCTCTTCCATGTCGAAAATGATGTGGTAGTTGCTTTTGCCGAGTTCCATTTTTTTGAATTCTTCTTGCAGTTCCGTTTCGTGGTAGTTGACGGCGATTTCGCTGAATTTCCATTGCTCGCGTATTTCGATGGACCTTTTCTGCAGAATGCTGAATTCCTCTAAAAGTTTGTTCTGAATGAGCGCGAGGCGTGTACGTGCGGCTCTCACGTTTACCTTCTGTGCGGCAATCTGGTGACGTTCATTGATGTTTGCGAACAGTGGAATGTCTATTTCGATTCCTCCGGCAAGCACTGTTTGACGGTTTTCGGGGTGCTTGAAGTTGCGAATAGCCGTTCTTGCTTCCTTGTCGCGGCTGCGTATCCCGTAATTCCCGATAATGTCGAGCGTCGGGAGCGATTTTGTGCGATGTAGCTTCAATTCCTCTTCGCGCAGGTCGAGTTCCGCCTGCTGCTGCATGTAGGCGGGATGAAGGCGGTAGATGGAATCTTCGGCGTCAACTGGTTTTACCTGGATAGACGTGTCGATGTCGCTAGGGAGGCTTATGGCGATGGGGCGCGGATCCTGGATGATTTCGCTTGCAGATATCGCAAGTAGCAGGTTGAGCCTTGCGCTTCGCAATTGATTCATTGCCGTGAGGCGTCCGCTCTCGCGGTCGGAATACTCGGCGACGGCCTTCTGCTTGTCAAGGACCGAGAGTATGCCCAACTGCTGCCTTTTTTCTGCGTCGTCCGCGATTTGTTTTGCGACTTGTGACGACTTCGTGGCGAATTGCAGGGTTTGCTCTGCGTAAAAGTAGTTCCAGTAGGCATCGTAGAACTTGTCCAAAACGTCGCTGAGCGTGTTGCGGTATTTCTGGTAGGCGATTTCCTGTTGCAGGTAGGCTTCGCGGAGCTGCGCAGTGGGCGAAAAGTAGAGCAGGCCGTCTTTCAGCACGTGTTGGCGGAGTTCGCCGCCAAAGTAAAGTTCCGAGGTGTATTCGCTATGGGTGTAGGTCGCCTGGTTGAAGCCCACGCTGTATTCCGTAGCCGAGGGTAGCTTCCCTTGTATCCCGATTTTGTACTCGTCCTTGGTTTCCGTGAACAGGGCGCTCGGCCTGTCGCCTCTTTCCTTGCTTGCACGGCCGTTTAAGTGCGGCTCGAAATCCCCGTAGGCCCCTTTTGTCATCTCGGCTTGCGCAATCCAGTTGTATTTTGCTTCTTGTATATCGGTGTTGTTCTCGATAAGAATCTTGAGCGCCGTTTCCAAGTTGAGCCTGAGCGAGTCTTCGGTTGCAAAGGAACTGGCGACCGAAAAAATCAATATGAAAGCGAATAGCGTCAAATGTGCAGAAAGTTTGTGCATTATTGCAATATGATTTTGCCGGTGACGCCGGGTTCTATGGAGTGGTTTGAATTGTCGAAGATGACCTTGACTGTTCGTAGCAGGCTGGCCTTGTCGACGACGGGCGAGATGAATTCAATGGTTCCCATTTTGTTCCGATTTTTCGCGGAGCCGTTCAGTTGAAGATTGACGCTTTGGCCGATTTTCAGCTTGTTCGTCTTGTTGACAATGATGTAGGCTGTCATGCGGCATGTGCGCACGTCCGCGATTTCGATGACGGATTCGAGGGCTTCGACGCTTTCGCTCCTGTTCTTCGATATGGAAACTATTTCTCCATCGAAGGGGGCGATTAGGTACTGCTTGAGCAGCTGTGCGCGTGCCATGCGGTGCTCGAGGGAATCCTTGGACTTGGATACCTTTGCGGCTTCCCATTCGGCTTTCGCTA
Organism: Fibrobacter sp. UWH6; assembly: GCF_900142465.1. NCBI lineage: Bacteria > Pseudomonadati > Fibrobacterota > Fibrobacteria > Fibrobacterales > Fibrobacteraceae > Fibrobacter > Fibrobacter sp. UWH6. The sequence goes on along the minus strand of NZ_FRAX01000011.1, from coordinate 124,912 downwards.
CATTGAAGTTCATTTCCTTTTCCCAGAGCTGCTCGGCGCTTATGGAATTCGAAGTCTCGAACAACTTTTTCGTGGCTTCCAAGTCCTTTTCGTACGCGTCCATTTTCGCCTTCGCCGAGACAACACTCGAGAGGTCCTCGGCGGTGATTTTCGTGATGCGTGAACGCAGTTCCTCTTCGGTCTTTATGAGGTTCATCAAGGTGTCGCCCTTGTGGACGAACTCGCCTTCTTTTACCCAGATGCTGTCGATTTTCCCGGATACGGTAAAGCCCATACTGGCTTGCGCGAGCGGTTCCGTGATACCGTCGAAGCTTGCGGCTAGTGCAGAGCTTGCGCAAAAAGCGAATACGGCGGTGCAGAAAAACAGTATTTTGAACAACTTATTCATTTTTTGTGGTGCTTGAGCTCGACAGGGGAATCTCGAGTTCCGTGTACAATGTGAACTTTTCGAGATAAGTCTCGTCGGTTGCGTAGACGGTGAGGTTTACGCCGACGGAGTCGCCGTTTTGGGTGGACTCGTTGATGGCGTTCGGGAGCATTGTTATGAACAGCGTGTCGCCCTTGACCTTTGCGTTTGCGTTCTTGTTGGCGCCATGGCCGTACAGGGTGTACTTTGCGTTGCTCGCCTTGCTCCATTGTATCCTGTCGGTGTTCGTGGAAAGAGCCTTCGAGAATTTGACCCAGATGGTGTCTTCGGCGGAGAAGCTTGCCTTGTAGCCCTTGTTGCTTGGCCATGCGTTGCTTGTGACCGCGTAGAGTCCGCGCCCTGTCACGAAGGCGGAATCGCCGGTGAGCTCGTACGATATGCGGTCGCCGGACTTTTTGCCGTATACGGCGATGCTCACGCTGATGCTCGCTTCCGAGGGGAACGAACGATCGTGCTTGAGGAACAGGGTGTCTTTTTTCACTGTCGGGGTGACGTAGAATACGTCTGAACCGGCCTTCACCGAGACGGAAAGGTTCGCGCTGCTAAGTTCCTCTTCGAAAACGAAGAACGGCGTAATCAGGGGGGAGACGTCCCTATAGCCCATGAGCGACTTGTCGACGACATTTGACGCCTTGATTTTTTGCTTTTCGGGAACCTGGATTTCTGTGTAAAGGGAGAAATTCTTGAGGACAAGGCCGCTCTTGCCGTACGCGGTGATGTTCATGCCGATGGTATCTCCCTGCACGCGGGAGTCGAGGATGCGATCCATCAGTTTGACGAAAAGAGTGTCCTTTTTGACCCAGGCGTCTGCGTTCTTGCCGTAGCTGTGCGCGTAGATGGTGCGCGTGGCGCCGCTGGCGAAACTCCACTGAATCTTGTCGGCGCTCGAGACGAGGTCCTCGCTGAACTTGACCCAGATTGTGTCGCTCGTGCCGAAGGAGGACGTGTATTTTTCGTTGCTGGGCCATGCGTTGCTTGTTATGGCGTAGAGGCCTCTGCCCGTTGTAAATGCGGAATCCCCGTTGAAGGCGAGATTGTAGCGCTCGCCCGACTCCTTGCCGTATGCGGTGATGCTCACGGAATACCTGGTTTCTGCGTCGAAGGCGCTATCGGGGTGGGCCAGGAACAGCGTGTCGCCTTTGATGACCGGCTCTACGTAGAAGTTTGCCGAATCGCTCCTTACGTTGACCGACAAGTTCTTGGACGTAATCTTTTCGTTGAATACGTAGTACGGGACAATCAGGGGGGAGAGCTCCCCGTACCCCATGTAGTTCTTGTCCATCACGTTAGAGGCCTTGATGTCGTTTTGCTTTTTGACAAGGGTGTCCTGCTGGAGGTACGTGCGTCCCAGATCGATGGCGCCGTTCGGCTTGAGGCGTGGAAGGATTTTGTCTGTAGCGGTGTAGCGCAACCCGTTGTATGTGACGGGGGCTATTTTGAGGACGAGCCCGGAATCTGCGGGCAAGTTCTTGAACGTGAACTTCCCGAGTGAATCGGACGAGCCGTCAAAGGTTTCGGGGAACAGGTTCACGTAATCTTCGCTCTGGTGGACGATGGATATGGAGGCCCCCTTTATCGGGACGGCTTTCCCGGAACTGGCTTCGTTTATGTAGAGTTCTCCATTGAGGGCCGCGTTGAGGGGAGAAAGCCTTATCACCATGGATGACGTGGCGACGACCCCCTCCATGTGCGAGGATTCGCTGGTCGAGTTGACCGTTTCGACGTGCGGTGCGTAGTACAAGGTGTCCTTTTTTTGAATTTCCCTGTGCGTGAAGGTGAAGGTTCGCGAACCGTACGGCAAATCGTCGATGAAAAAGTTGCCGGCCTCGTCGGTTTCCGTGGATTTGAGATCTCCGGAGGCGTTTTGGTATGAAATCTTTACCCCACAAAGAGTTGCGTTATTCGAGGCGTCGACGACAGAGCCGGAAAAACTCCATTTTGAGTATTCGCTGTCTTCGGAATTTGTTGGAGAGCAGCCGATGACACATGCTGCAATGACGCACATTGCAAAGGAGAAAGCCTGTTTGACTTGCATAAAGATACCGTTGTATAGAAAATGGGCACAAAAATAAAAATAAACACGGAAAATACAAGAAGAAAAAAAAGTTACTTTTGTAAAAAGAACGCAAATAAAGTTAAAATAAGTTTTTTTATAGTTTGTTGTTGTTACATTTGGCGTGTTATTTTATTTGGAGCTATTCTCATGAACGAAAAAAAAGAAAATAAAGCGGCCAACTCCCTTCCAGAAGTAGTCTGGAACGACGGCAACATGAAAAGCCTTTACGTGAACGCAACGAACGTCGTGGGCGGCCGTGAAGAAATCATGATGCTTCTGGGCTTGAATCAGGCCTGGAACATGAACCAGGGCAAGGTGAACGTGGAAATAGCCGAGCGCGTGGTGATGACCCCGTACACGGCCAAGCGCCTCGCCATCATGCTTGGGGCCACCTTGAATGCCTACGAAGCGAAATTCGGAAAGATTGACATCGGCATGCAGGCGGCAGCCCCTGCCGAAAAGCCGAAGAAGGCTTAATTGATTCAAGACAAGCGAAGCGACAACTTTACTAGACGAATGAAACGATTGCTACCATTTGCCCTGGCCCTGTTCGCGGCAACCATGTTCTTTACCGCCTGCGGTGACGACGACAGCAGCAGCTTCGTTGAACCGGAAAAGGAATCCTCGTCTAGCGAAATCCTGAGCAGCGGCGCTACCCTGAGTGGCGACAGCCACGAAGGCTCTAGCCCCTCGTCTTGCAGCAGCAAAGATGACAAGTCTAGCAGTAGCGTTTCGTCTTCGTCAACGAACAGCTCTTCCTCCGCAAAATCAAACTCGTCCACGGACTCCATGAGCAGTTCTTCAAGTGATGATATGTTTTTGTTTAGTTCAAGTTCCTTTCCTAAAGAGTTGATGTGTTTTGTTGAGTGTACGGAAGATTGTGAAGGAGTGACCTATCATCATAAAGATGGTTTCCAGATGATTTGCCGTAGTGGACAATGGCTTAATCTTGATTCCATGGAAAATGCGAATACGTCTAGCAGTAGTTACTTTGATATGACAAACCAGTTTAACGAGAAGGTGTCTTACGGCGAGTTCACCGACCCTCGCGACGGACAGAAGTATCGGACGGTTAGCCTGAAGGATGGCATCTATTATACGGACACGCTTGTGTATTTCGCGGAAAATCTCAATTTTGGAAAGATGATTGCGGGCGGCACGCTACAGGGCGACTCGACCAAGTACTGCTACGATGACGACCCGTGGTACTGCGAGAACGGCTGGGGCGGACTCTATACCTGGAGCAACGCCATGAACCTTCCTTCGGTCTGTGATTCTGTCTCGCTGGGGTCAGAACAATGCAATTATTCTTTTGCTCGAGACAAAGATGGAAAATTGATTGACGGTGAAATCATTCACCAGGGGCTTTGCCCGGATGGCTGGCATATAGCGAATGATGGCGAATGGGCGAATCTTCAGACAAAAAGCAGCAACAGCGTCGCGTACTACATGGGCTCGAAGGTCGCCGGCTTCGGTAGCAACAACTACGGCCTGTCGATACTGCCTGCGGGGTATTGGCAGTTGGGAAAATTTGACCAAATTAAGTTGTCTGCAGGTTTTTATCTTCCTCAACAGCATAATAGTAATGAAATTGCTGGTCGTGCAGTATATGTGGAAAAGAATTTTTTTGAACGATCGGGGGGAGCTAGTAAGATTCACGCTCTTTCCATCCGCTGTGTAAAAAACTACTAACTATAACAAGATTTTAAACAAATTAACAAAGCCTTTCCTTTGAAAGGCTATAGGGGTTATGTGTCTAAATTCAACAAGAAGAACAAAAAGTCTAAGAAAAACAACCGCAATAATTACAAAATTGAGTCTCTAGAACCAAGACTCTTGATGTGCTCGCTGCGTAAAAATGATGCTCACATATAAATTTTTTAAAAAGCCGAAGAAGACTTAATTTTTTTTTTGAAAACGTGAAATTTGCGGCAACCTTACGGGATGCCGCATTTTTTTTTATGTTGTAATATTGTAAGTTGTTTGTAATTTTACGGTGTAAGATTTTTGTATTAAGTAATTTTTTTTATTTCAATATAAAGTAAAGTTTTGGGATGATTTTGTATGACATCCGGCTTATTATTTACTAATTTTGGGATGTATATTTTTTGCCTATGAAGTTGTTTCACCTTTGAAAAAATTATGAGTTATGAGCTGTGAACTATGAGTTGTGAGTTACGCGGCTTCGCCGCAGGAGAAGGCGATTGTGGGCATCGAGAGTCCCCTCAAGACTTAAGGTTCCTCAAGTTTTTTCCGCTTACACGGTTTTCCGCCGCTGATACGTTGTTCCGCAGCGAACCTCTAAACCCGCGGCGAAGCCGCCAAATTTTCTCTTATAATTCATAGTTCATAATTAAAACCCCGCGCCAACGGCGCCAAATTTTAACCTCGAAGCGAGCCCCGCGAGCGCCCTCGAACCTCGTGCCTCATCAACAATTTCTATCTTCTTTCTTTGGAGTGAACAAATGAATCGACTGTTACCTTTTGCCCTGGCCCTGTTCGCGGCAACCATGTTCTTTACCGCCTGCGGTGACGACGACAGCAGCAGCTTCGTTGAACCGGAAAAGGAATCCTCGTCTAGCGAAATCCTGAGCAGCGGCGACGGGACCAGTGACGGCAATGGAGACAAATCTAGCAGCAGTGTCTCGTCTTCGACTACGAACAGCTCTTCCTCTGCGAAATCGAGTTCCAGCGTAAATTCGTCGGCTGGAGGCAGCAGCGCAAAATCTTCAAGTTCCGGCAAGAATACGAGCGCATCGAGTAGTGCGGGTGGATTTTCCAGTTCCTTGCCTAAAGAATTACAATGCCTAGTGGAATGTACAGAAACTTGTGAGGGGGAAACCTATTGGCATGGGAGCGATTATCAAATGATTTGCCATGGAGGGCAATGGCTTAATCTAGATTCCATGGAACAGGCAAATGCGCCGAGCAGCAGTAGCTATTTTGACATGACGGAACAATTCAATCCGGATGTCAAGTACGGAGATTTTACGGACCCGCGTGACGGGAAAAAATACCGTACGGTAAGCTTATATGATGATGTTTATGAACGAACGTTGGTCTTTTTTGTAGAAAATTTGAATTACGGTGAGAGGGTGCCAGGCGGTACGGTTCAGGGAAAAGGGACCAAGTACTGTTACGATGATGACCCGTGGTATTGTGACAACGGTTGGGGTGGGCTCTATACTTGGAGCAACGCAATGGGCTTTCCTGCCGTATGCGATTCGGTGTCTATTGAAGCGGATGCTTGTGCGCAAAAGTTTGAATATCCAAGCGGATATATTGAACCAGCGAATTATGTCCAACATCAGGGAATCTGCCCGGAAGGATGGCATGTTGTGAATGGGGGCGAATGGGCGTACTTGGACCAAAAAACAGGGGATAGTTTCGCCTACTATATGGGTTCGAAGGTTGCCGGATTTGGTAGCAAGAATTCTTACGGGTTATCGATATTGCCAGCCGGGTATTGGCAAGAAAAAAAATTCGAACACATTACTGAGTCTGTGGGCTATTATCTGCCGCAACAACATAAAAGTCAAGAGGATGTTGCTCAAGCGGCCTATGTTAACAAAAATTCTTTTAGTCGGAGTGGAGGGGCTCTTAAGACAAATGCTCTTTCCATCCGCTGTGTAAAAAACTACTAACTATAACAAGATTTTAAACAAATTAACAAAGCCTTTCCTTTGAAAGGCTATAGGGGTTATGTGTCTAAACTCAACAAGAAGAACAAAAAGTCCAAGAAAAACCGTAACAATTACAAGATCGAGTCTCTCGAACCGAGACTCTTGATGGATGCCACGCTTGCAGACGATTGGATTGAGGAAGCCGATTCTTCGGTTAATCAGTTTGGTGACTATAATATTTCTGCGAGCGATTCCAAGATGGAAGGTTTGCTTGTCTATGAGAATGGCACTGGAAGTGAGCCGGAAGCGCTTTCTTTGGCAGATGTTGTAAGTGGTCAAAAGATACAGTATAAGCAAGATGTTAAATCCGTAAAAAAATATGTATGCGGAGTTGTTGATGATTTGCGCGATGAAGGAACAAAGACACAAAAATTAGATAGGGATAACAAGAAAACACATTGGGATGATCTCAAGGAGCTCCTTGATAATGCAGATCCGAATGATGAAGGTTATGCAGATCTTGTGGATGCCGTGAATGACGCTGAAACTGAGTATCATGCTGCTGAGGCTGCTTACGATAAAGCGTATAAAGAATTTAGGGTAGATGCTGATGCGTTAGTTCAAAGGCTTATGAGTGACACTCGTAGGCACTCAGAGTGGACCTTTGCTGTAGATACGACGGATCCTAATCAGCATAAGGTGTCCGTTCAGATTAAAAAGAAAACCTCACTTTCTTATTCCACAAATAAGCAGATTGCAGCTGATATTGCTGAGCAAACTCAAATTGGCGTTTTGTTTGAAACCTTTGATTTCAAAAGCAATGCGTCTGGATATACGACAGTCAGTTTTACTCTTGACGGCGATAAAAATACTGGATTTGATGATAATGCCAGTGTTGATGTCCGATTTGACTTCAAACAGGATTTGGGGAATACTGATGCAAATATCGGTATTCTAGGCCTTGAATCAAGGAACGATGGTGGTGCCGTTTCGTTACCTGACTTGACTGTAATAGGATCGTTCCAAACGGATTCAAAGAACAACTCCACAATTGCTACGAATTATGAATATGATCTTGATTTTAGAGTCAAGAATTATGCAAGTGTTGCGACGCTGATGACTAATTTTGCGGTCGATGATACAGATCATTTGAAGTATATCGGCAACACTGCTGTTGGGCAAGCGCCTGTATGGCAGGATGCGGCGGGCTCTGCTGTTAATGACGAGAATGCACTTATCCCTGATTTTGCAAATGTGCGGATTGGTGATGTGTTAAAACAGTTCAATGCGATAGCCAAGTGGCTTCAGAATGCTGAAACGGAAATATTGAAAAATGATTTTGAAGGGCTTATTGACCAGAATGCATCTTCGTTCCTGTATCTATCAAATTACTTCGCAACTTTTGTCAAGACTCCCCCTCAGTCTTTCCAGGAATTGTTGTCGCGATTCGATTATCCCGTTATAACTGCCGAATTCAAGAATGTATCGGGCAAAAATATCTGTCAACTAAAGTATGACGGATGGATTACGTCTCAAAATCTAGAGGCAAGCGTTAGTGAGGCTCTATTTAAATCTCTGTCGAACTCATTTGGTGGTATAGAGAAAGTTTCATTGTCTCTTGGTGCGCAATCTCATCTAAAAATGACTTTCGACATTCCGATGGATGAACTGGGGAGCGTCGGAAACAGCGCCAAATTGAAAAGTATAGGTGTTGATGCTGAAAAGGTTGCTGGTCTTGTAGGGGCTAAGAATGTCTGTGTTGCTGACAAGGCGTTGAGTAAGACAAGCTCAGTTGGTGAGGAAATTAAGTTTGCCTTGTATGAGAATGGAAGTTTGAAGAAGGATATTACTATACCTTCTACCACTTCTTTAGATGAAGCTGGTATTCAGTCTATCGTTGGAGAATTGAATAAGGCTTATCCTGCGACAGGGGCTGGGACTAGTCCTAAATTTGGTGTGATAATAAATAAAGATGGGAATGGCGATGTAGATAAATTTGCTATTGTGACAGATGATACTGCAAATACATTCTCTTTGCTGTTTGCTTCGGATAATAGCCGAAAAATGTGTGTGAATAGCTCGCAACAGTTTTGCAAGGCATATCTGATTGATACGACTATGATTACATCTTTATCGGTTGATAACAAGACCGTTCAACCCAAGGAAACTGGCATCTACTTTGATTGGGCTGCCGCAATAAACGAAGTCCTGATGTCGAATCCCAATCTTACGGATTACTCTGCAGTATCACTTGGAGATGCTGTCATCGTTTTTTATAGTCAATCTGAACAGAATGTGCTCGTAACGGGAGAAAATTCCACTTCTGCGCCGACAGACGTTTGGTTGCCTTTCTCGGGCTCGGCGGGAGTAGAGAGACAGATTCTCTTCTCAAGTTCCCATCCGGTTGAAACATCTAATTCAGATTTGAGTTTTGCATTTGCAATAAATGGTGGTGCGGCCCAAAATATTCTTTTGGAAGCAGAGACCTTGGCGAATTGCTATACGGTTGATGATGTTGTAAGTGTAATAAACGGAGAGTTGACCAAGCTGGGCAATGGAATAAAAGCTTTTGCTTGGGAAGGGAAAATCGGTTTTTCAAATGAGAACGATCTTCCTTTTGGTGTCTCTTTGTCAAATAAAGATTTAGGCTTTGACAATTTGGCTTACTCTTCTACAACAAATTGTATGAAGATGAAATTTGATGTTGGAGGACCGACTGATATTGAAGTGGATATCGATTTATATAATTTCTTCAAGACGAAATCAGATCCCACAATAGGGAATCTTCTTGATGAGATAAAAACGCAATGTAACAATATATTATCAACGAAAGCGCCTTCTTGTAGCGTTGATGTAAATGGCATGAGTTTAGTGGTGTCGGGTGGTAAATTCTCTTCCTCTGGCGCTGTTGAGGATTTAAATGGTTGCTCCTTGGTTGAGCTTCTTGGCTGGAATGTTGATAATGATTCTGACTCTTTCTTGGTGGTGCATGCTCAGAGTCAGAAAGAAATCACGATTTCAAATTTTTCGTTAGATATATATGAAACATTAACTAGCAATGGTAATATCGCGTCTGCCCGATTGGGGATGGTTGGGGTCGATGTGACAGGAAATGTTGGTATCCGAGCGACAAGAAAGCTTACTGCTAACAATCTAATTGGTGATGTGACGGAAATACCCCTCGATACTGCAGATACAGATTTTACAAGCAATTTTACTTTGGGAAATTGGTCATATGCATCAACTTCGACGAATACATTAAACGTGGATTTGTCTGAAGGGTTATTGGTGGATGATGCTACGCAAAATGCGGTGAAACAGCATGTTATGTCTGCGGATTTGTATGCGACTGTTGTGGGTCGTGCGTTGATTCCGGACCCCAGTTACATCTCTAAAACAGAAAACTCTTCTGTAGCGTCTTTAAAACTTATAAATATGTCGGCTCTTGTAGAGAAGGTGACAAAGGCTCTCAAGGAGAACGTCCTAAAATCTATTCTTGCGTATGGAGAATCGGCTACGCCGTCGACTGATCCCATATTGGCTGTTTTGAATCAAAAATTGCCGCTGTTTGGGAAGTCTGCTCCGGAGTTGCTAGGGTTAATCAACAAGCTGAACGATGTTATTGATAATATTTCCAAGAGCCATCCTGCAACGCTGCAGGAACTGAATCAACGCGTAGATAAAGCGCTCGGGGCTAAGCTCTATTTTACCTTCCATGCTTCGTCTATTGACTTCAGCTTTGTCTGGAAACAGGAATATAAATCCCAGGTTGTTTCTATCAACAATTTCTCGATTATGGAAACAGCCGAAGGCGCAAGGCCTACGAATGTGGGTGGCTTGGCGGAAGTCTATTTGAATGGCAGTATTGATACGCGGTTCAATTATTCTATGTCGGTAAACGGGTCGGCTTTGGGGGATCCCATTTTACAAGAAGACTCGAGTGTTTCAATTGATGTGACGTTGATGGGTAAACCTCTCTCATTTGATTTGAGCGTGGCCCTTGGCGGCATGAGCGCGTCCTTGCTGAAGGTGGTTAGCAGTGATTCGAATCCTAGCTATATCGCGGTTCGAATTCATGAGAAAATGGCGTATCGTAATACGGCCACATCCGGCAGTGCTGCTGCGGGAAGTTTCTCAAGCTATGAGTGGAAGCATGATGCCGATGTTTGCCAAATTGGCGGCCTTCTCCGTGTTGAATGTGCAGGACAAAGTGTTGGTGAAATTAAATTGGGTGTTGTGGATGACGAGGGCGATGTTGATGCCTGGAAAGGTGATGCAGGGAATAATGGATCGTTTGCGTTGAATGACTTGGTTTCTGGAAAAGTTGGTATTCGAAAGCCGGGAAAATTCACGGGAACTTTATCTGCTGCTGAATTAGGAGATAATACTACAGGTAGTATTGTCTTGGATATGAGCAATTTGGGCTCAAATTGGGAAAAGATTGACCTTTTTGGTCAAGTTCGTCTAGTTGCTGATGCCTTGAGCGCTGCCCTGCGTAAGGCGCAAAGTGGCTTGAATAAGACGTTCCTCTCTGACGGCATGCGCAAAATCCCGCTGGTGGGCAATACCATCGTGGGCGCAGCAGACTGCTTGACTGCTTTGGATGAAGCCTTTATTGAACCGTTCCGCAAGTTTGCCTACAATTCGCAGAATCTTGATGAACATGTGGTTGCTGAGAGACTCTATGCTATATTGCAGAGAACCGGCTTGTTACTAGCATTGAAAAAGGAAGTTTCCAGTACGCAGAAAGTGATGTGGGCTGGCTCCGCATTTGACCAGTCCTTCGAAGATAATGGTTCGCAGTATATCCAATATAGGAACGATGGAAATTGCATTGAATGGCGATTCCGCTTAGGTCAGTCCTATTCGCTTAGCGGAAATGCAGACTTTGATTTGGGCATGCCTGGGCTCGGGCTGTCGTCGAAAGGTGGTGTAGACCTTGAATTGGGTTGGGAATGGTATATCGGTTTTGGTGTTTCCCAGACTGGTGCTTACATAATGCTTTCTAATGGAATCGATGAAGATGGTTCGGAGACGGTAAATGGCAAGACTGTGAACATCGTCGCAGATGGAATCTCGAAGAAAGTTGAAACTGTAGTCAATGGTACAACTGTAAAACAAGACTTGATGTCCGGTGACGATATCTGTATAACGATGCGGGTGCTGGCTAATGAGCTCAAGATAAATGGCGCTTTGGGCTTCTTGCAGATGAGTGCGGATGTGCTGCCTGGTGGTACAAACCCATTTGAGAAGGATGCAGAGACTGGTAAAGATAAGCTTTCCGAAATTACGTTCGGTATTGATTTGAATGATGGGCAAAGAGATTCGAAAGATGCGGATTCAGATAAAACCACCGATTCGTCTGTAGATACGAAAATTAAGGCGGATAATGTTGCGTCGGCGTTGTCTCTAGAGACCAATTTGGAAGGTTCTCTTGATATTAAAGTCGACATGACGCTTGGCTTTAATAATGATAAAATTGATATCGGTTTCCCCACGATTGGGACGGTTTTCCATTTGACTTGGGAGGCAGTATTTGGTAAGCCGTTTGGTGAATTGACGCTTGCAGAATTTAGTGGTATAACCCTTGATTTGGGCAAGTTTGCTAAGCAAACTTTGCAACCCATATTGAGTAAGATTCAAAAGGTCATTGACCCGATAATGCCATTGATTGACTTCTTGCAGTCCGAAATCCCGGTGTTGAGTAGCTTGCCTAAGGGCGGTTCCAAGATGACTGTCTTGAACCTTATCAAGTCTATCGGGAGTTCCCAAGGACTCGAATTGGGCATGATTGATGATATCGTTCAGGTAGCAAATCTGATAAAAAAAGTCGGAAATCTTAATCTTGGCGCGATTTCCTTGGGCTCATTAAATTTTGCTTCTACCACGTATAATGACCCGAAAGTGCAAAATTTCCTTGCCGGCACTGCGGAATTGCCGTTGGGTGATTTCACGAGTCGACTTTCCGGTATTACGGATTCAGCCTTAAAGACTGCTACATCTTCTTTATCAAGTGCTTTCGGTTCACAAAGGGTAGCAGCGAATGGTAATTCCTATGGATGGAGATTTGGTCTCTTCCAAGATGCAAAGGGCAATATCTCGGCTGATGCGATAAAGAAATCCGCCATAAACCTGTTGTTCGGTCAAGATGTTTCTCTAGTCGAATATCGCATGAGTCCGCTCATCTTCGACTTTGACTGGAGCAAAAGTTTCCCCATCGTGGGTCCGCTTTGCGCCGACATCGGCCTCAATTTCGGCGCGAAAATTGAATTGAGCTTTGGTTACGATACCCGCGGATTGATTTCTTGGAAAAAGACGGGCTTCAAGGACCTGTGGGCGCTTGCTGATGGATTCTTTATCGACGACCTGGACTCCAACGGGAAGGACGTCAGCGAAGTCATCTTCTATTCCGGCATAACGGCTGGAGCTAGCGTTGCTGGGCGTGCGGGCATCAATGTCGGTGTGAACCTCAACTTGAACCTGAATTTGGATGATCCGAATAACGATGGCAAACTGCGTCTCTCGGAACTGGCGGATAGTTTGGCGCATAGCCCGTTCGCCATCTTTGACGCCTCTGTCACGTTGCAGGCCCGTGCTTATGCTTACCTCGACCTAGTCTTCTACCGCAAGGAATTTGACTTGTGGAAGAGTGGTGCCTTGGAACTGTTCAATACGGACAAGACGGGGACAGGCTCGCCGATTGTTGCCACAACGCAGGAAGGCAACCTTGTTGTCAACGTCGGTGAATTTGCCGAAAAAAGAGTGTACGGTGACTTGAGCGACGGAGATGATACCGTTGATATCGTCTGCTCTGGAGGAACAGTTGACATTACGATGACAACGGCTGATAAAGTATCAACTAAATCGTCTTATACCCTTGCAGCAGGCAAGTGCGTGTATATTTACGCTAAGGATGGAAAGGATAAAGTCTCCATTACCGGTAATTCTTCGCTCAACTTCGTGATTGAGGGTGGCGACGGTAACGACGAAATCGATTTGAGTGGACTGAATTTGGCCCCGACTTGTTACGCACTCGTAATGGGCGGCCTTGGCGATGATTTTATTCGCGGTGCAGATATCGGTACAAACATTCTGTTGGGCGAAACTGCTGATGTCCTATACAAGAAAAAAGAGTCTAGTGATGAAGAGTATGTCGCCTTGGTGAATGCTTACCCGAATTCGTCTAATCCCGGAAACAACGTGATTGTTGGCGGACGAGGCAAGAACTACATTGTCGGTGGTGGCGGTAGTGACTTGATTGTCGGCGGCGTTGATGCGAAATTCGACAATAAGGATGCTGATGGAAACGTTACAGGGACCCTATATGTGACGGAAAATCACCTTTATGGAGATTTTGCGTACTTTGAATTTGATGAATCGCACAACCTGACTAATGCCAAGAACGAAGATCTGTACGACGAAGGTGGTAATGATGTCATCCTCGGCAGCAGCAAGACGGACTTTATCTTTGGCGGTGCCGGCTCTGACCGCATCAAGGGTGGCGACGGAAATGACGAAATCCATGGCGGCAAGGGTAACGACGTTATTTACGGTGGTGCCGGCAATGATAAGATTTACGGTGAAGATGGCGTAGATGTCATCTTTGGTGATACTCCTGCAGATGAAGCGATGGTTATTGCGCGAGAAGACGATGCTGTGGGCGAATTGCCGTATGTATACATTGCTGAAGAAATTAAGAAGGATACTTCTGACTTGTTTGGCAGTGACACGGTGACAACCACAGATGCTGATGGCAATGTAAGTTCTGAAAGTGTCAATCGTATTGCCCTGTTCAATTTTGAGAATAGCTTTAAAACGGACGTGGCTTCCCTTAACGCACTGGCTCAAGTTGCAGTCTCCCTCTTTGACGCTCCTCAGGTTGATTTGAGCGCAACGCAAACAGCTGCAACAACCGGTGCCACTACGACAGGGACGACGGCTGCTACAGAAGCTGAAGGTACAGAACCTCAGGCAGAAGAAGAGCCGTCTACTCAAGTTACAAATGGTAGCGATGTAATCGAAGGCGGTAACGGTTCCGATATCATCTTTGGCGATGATGGGTCGAACACTTCTGAAGGTGGTAGTGACATTATCAGTGGCGGAGCCGATAATGACTTCATTGACGGCGATGGCGGAAACGATACCATCAACGGCGACTACGGTGAAGATATCATTTACGGTGGTGCCGGTAACGATACGCTTGACGGTGGTGCCGGAAACGATTTTGTGTTCGGTGATAACGGCTTGGCGGGTTACGTGAAGGACAATAACGGTGCTATAATTGGGGCATCGGAACTGTTCAAGAACTCGTTCAGTGGCTCGGATGACGATAAAATTGCAAAGGCAAACCAGGACCTTATGTTTGGCTACGGCATAACTGCTTTTGCGAAAAACTTCGGAATCACGGCCGATGCCAAGTTCAATGGCGTAGGTGGCAACGACACTATTCTCGCTGGTAACGGCAATGACTTTGTTGACGGCCAGGGTGGTGACGATACCTACAAGATCCAGATTATGGGTGGTTCGAACCATGCCATTACCAACGTGATGGATTCCGGTACTGCCGACAAGGGTGATTCCATGACCATTGACGGTACAGTCGAGGCCGACGACATGCTGGTCCGTGCTTCTACGGCTGGACTCGGATTCGTGGCGAAGCTCCCGTCTAAAAAAGATGCGCAGATTGAACGCGTCAACTTCTGGAATGTCGGAGGCGGCGATACGGGCCTTGAAAATATCGCGATCAATACGGGTGCCGGTGACGATAAGATTGCTATCGATGGAACTTTGTCTACAATTTCCATTGATGCCGGTGCGGGTAACGACACCATAACTGTGGGGCAGCAGTTTGAATCTGAACGCAATACTGACAAGGACCATAGCAATGTGTTGCCGAATGATGCCTTTACGACTACCAAGACGACCCAGGGCTACTTGAGCGCAGGCGTACAACATTCGACATCGATTGTTGGTGGCGAAGGCAACGATACGTTTAACGTATTGCATAACGAGGCTGCCGTATCACTTTCTGGCGGCCTTGGTAACGACACCTTCAATGTTGCCATGTTCCAGAAAGTCAACAATGATGGAAGCAAGTCGATTGTTGAAAATGGTCCGGTAACGCTGATTGGCGGCGCTGGTGTAGACAAGATGAGCATTGTCGGCAGCGATGGTGATGATGACTTTGTCATTTCTCAGGGCCGTGTTCTCTGCAATGGCACAGATGTGCAGGCCGTAAGCATTGAGAACAAGAACGTTTACGGCGGTGACGGCGATGATTCGTTCTATGTGCTCGATACTGCCAAAGATGAAGTGACCAAGTTGTACGGCAATAAGGGCAACGACAGTTTCTACAATGGCGGTATTGGAACGGCTGAAAAGCCTGTAATCGTTTCCAACAGCAAGAATGAAAATTCTGACGCCATTGGTGTACAATTTGATGTGCCGAAAAATAATACTGTCGGCGACGCTGATCCCGCAAATGGCGTGATTGATTATGATACGGATCTTGATTGCGCGAAGAACTACATTGTCGAAAATGGTGTAGTTAAGTCCGTATACAAGATTCACCTAGACAAGGAACCTGAAAAGGGAGAAGTTGTCTCGGTAACGGTCTTTGCGCCGGGCGAAACGACCGAATCCCTGAATCGTGGTGACCATGGAATCTGGCTTGTTGATGCTAATAATAAGTATGTAAAGTCCATTACATACAAGTTTACTATTGATGGCGCTGGAGAAACGCATAAGTACGATGAAGCTGTAGATATTAATCTTGTTGTTCTTGGTGATAAGGTTCGTGAAGGCAATGACTACTTTGCGTTGATGCACAAAGTGACTTCCTCGAAGAGCGATAGACTGATAAAGGATTGCAAGAATGCCCTTATCTTCTTGAACGAAAATGCTGCGCAGCAATCGTTCTTGATTAAACAGGTCCATGAAGTGAAAGATGCAGAGTTCACGGCTGAAAAATTCACATTGCTGTTGAATGAAACGCCTAATGGGAATACCGTTGAATGCTTCTACTATGCTAATGGCCAAAAGATACCTCTTGGCTCGGCTAACGTGGTTGAGAACAATGGCAAGTTCCAGGTGACGGTTGATGTTCCGGCGTCTGTGAAAACAGCGATGGATGCTGCAAAAACTCCGTATGTGTATGTGGGATACAATATCGATAGGCCGGTGAACAAGGTCGAAAACCAGTTCTCCATTACGCAGGAGCATGTCCTCACTGCCGAAGAAGTTACAAGGAACAAGGTTGTTTGGGGTTTGCGTGCTTTGCCGAACAAACAGAATATTGACTGCTGGTACATGAACGACGGTGAATATGTTTCCATACCGGCATCTAATCTGAATAAACTTTCCTTTGGTGGAGTAACCTATGAGAATACTTTGAGCGTTTCTGGCGTTTCTTCGATTCCTGCCGGGACCAAGCTGTATATCAACTACAGATTTGACCATGTGTACGTGGAAAACGAAAGCGTGCTCCAGATGGCGTACAGTACGACGGGAATGACGGAATTGCTCTGCTTTGTTCCGTTTGACGAAATCACTGACGCTTACGATGATTCCAGGTATTCGATAGTATGTCCCGAAAGCAAGGTGGCTGATTACAAGGATGTGGAGAACTGCCGTTACTTCTACAGGACGGCCGGAACGCAGCTGATTATCTGCGCCATGCCTCAGGACGGAGTAGATACATCCAGTGCTAAACCCGTGGTGTTGCATGGTAATTTTGCCATTGAATGGTCGGCAGATGATTGGCACCGCCCTGCGGTTGCTATTTCTGATGAACCGGATTCCTTCAATGAGACCTCTGTGACAGAAATCCTTGATGCGCTGGATGATGACACCATTGAGAACATCAAGGGAGCCCTGTACGAAGACGGCATGGGTAGAGAAGCTGACCTTGGCATTGACGGCCCGTCGATGTTGCATTATGATGGTCTCGATGCGGATGGCAATCGTTTAACAACGTCAAATGACGAAAAGAACGTTATCTCGGAATCGGATCTTGCAGAACGAAAAGCTGCCGAAGAAGAAGCGGCCAAGTTCGATGAAGGCAACAGCAAGGATCGTATCTTTGTAAATAACCGCAAGAATAATCGTGCTGGCATCAAGAACGATATCGATGCCTTGAGCGAAATTGCGAAGTTCGATAATAGCATGATTGAAAAGGATGTCGACCCTGCATTGATTCTGCAAAAAACAGAAGATGTCGTAAAACAGGCCGATACGGAATGGCGTGACTCCGATGAGCATTCGTTGCGTTTTGAACATCAAGATGCTTCGTCTACTGCAACGAGTCAATTCAATCTCGCCAACATGGAATACGGCGAAATCAACCTTGGTTCGGGTGCCGATAAGGTTGATATCAACAAGACGATTTACCGTGAAGACGGGTTCCAGACATTTACGGTCGTGAATACCGGCGCTGGTAAGGATAACATCAATGTGCATAGTTACGCCAGAGAAAAATCTACTGTACTTGGCACATTGAGCGGCTTGACGAAGACTACGTATTCGGGTTCTTTGAAGAATGTGATTGCGTACAGTGTTTCGGACTTCACGTTCAGTAATGGCGTTACCTCGGATAATCTGAAGGCAATCGTGGCCCAGAACAATGATAAGCTGGATCGTGGACTGCTTGCTCAGAACCGTGTGTTCTTGAATGTTGAATATTCCGACGGAACGATCCAGCGCCGCGAAGTGTTCCTTGAAGATAATGATGAAACGACGGTTACAACGCTTCTGCTCAAACGAGAACTGACTCCTGTTGCGCAGGATGTTTCGATTGTCGCGATGTATTTGGCCAATGGCTATGATGGTGACGGTCTGCTCGTCGTGAATGCCCAGGGCGGTGACGATACGATAAATGCCGTCGGCGATGTTGATGCCGATGGAAAATCCAAGGTGACCCGCGAAGGCATGGTCGTGATTGGTGGCGTTGGCAATGATACGATTGATGTCAATACCAATGTTATCGCCATTGGCGACCGTGGCCAGATCGTTTACGAGAACGAGAAGAGCGAAATCGTCACGCGTTTGGGTTCCTTGGATATTGAAAACTCCGAGACAGACGATGCGAAGCTGAATGCCGCTGATTACACGACTCCTGCGGATAAGACTGCGTCGAACTACTTCCAGACGGATGGCGTGGTGCGCGACGCCAAGTACATCCATTCTGTGAGTGAAACGGTCGGCGGCAACGATGTAATTACCGCTCATGGCGACAAAAATGTGGCTATTGGTGGAGCTGGTTCAGATGAAATTTATCTGAACGGCGAAAATAACGTTGCTGTCGGCGACAATGGCGAAGTCAAGTTTGCCGGTAGCGATGTGGTCAAGAATGCTTCTGGCGATGTGGTTGACCATGTTTATGGTGATTCATCCACGACTTACCTGAACTACGTGCAATCGACATCCGACGCGCACGGTGCAATAGACACGATTACGACCCAAAACGGCAAGAACGTTGTCATTGGCGGTACGGATTCCGACATGATTGCGACCGGCTCGGGTAACGATGTCATTGTCGGCGATGGTGGCGAGGTATACGTAGACCGCAATCGCGATGCACTTCTTGTAGACAACGTTGGCCGTAATGTTGACGGCAGCGCTGGTTCCGATGTTATTAAAACTAGCGGTGGCGACAATGTTATCTTGGGCGGCTTGAATACCAAGTCCCGTGATTTTGATTTCGTCAGGAATGCGGAATCTGGAAAATTGGACAAAATGTCGATCGACAAAAAAAATGACGACTTGATCGAATCGGGCGATGGCAAGGACGTCGTATTCGGCGACAATGCTTACGTGACGTTCAAGGGCAATTCCGAGATGGCCGAAGGTTTTGATAATATGCCCACCATCTACACAGAAGCCACCCTCAGTTTCAACTTCCAGGGCCCGGCCCAGTCTGGTATCGGTGCTAACGAACAGGCCGGTGCCGTAGCCGACTACAGAGCCAAGAGTGTGGACGAAACGACTGGCGAAACTGTAGAAATTACCGAGCACGCCGATTATTGCGTGGGCAACTGGAATAACATCAAGAGCGTTTATGGTCGCGAGTCGGGAACTTATGGCAACGATGACAACGAAATCGTGCTGTTCGACAACGGAACCCGCGCAAGTGCCGTGAGCGTGACTTATGGTGCGACTGAATCCCATAGGATTAGCACCACCGATGGGGAGAATATTCGCCTGCGTGGCTACGACCAGACTCCTTATGTGCATGGCAGCAATTCGGGTGATGTGAACCTGATGAAGAGCGGCCTTGACATTAGTGGCAACAACGGTCGCAATACGCTGATTACCCAGGTAGACGGTCTTTCGCAGTATTTCACGGAATACGAAGTTGTTGTGTATCTGGACATGGTGCGTGAAATCTCCATGCATGAAAATAGCGTCCGTGTTGTCAAGTTGTATATCGATTCGGTTGACGAAAATGGCAAATTGACAAGTACGTTCTTTGACGAATTCTACGTGAATGATCCTGATACGCAAACATTCAATGGTACTTGGAACGTTGCGACTGGCAAGTCCGTTGCAACGGCAACTTTGGCCAACTGCGTTGTTTTCAAGTCTTTCGTCGAAAATGACACAAAGCATACTCTTGCGGGTGACCGTTTCCACATCGAAATTACGGACCCGCAGAACGGAACGAACGGCAAGGACCGTGCGGGAATTGCGGGAATTCAGGTTCACGGTTTTATGCATAAGCAGGACGTTGCCGCTTCTACTGATATTGACATGGGCGGTAAAGACGTTATCCTTACGAATGGCGGTGATGATATTGTCGTGGGTGGCACTGGAAACGACACGATTACGACTTTCGGCGACGATCGCTACGGAATTCGCGACAATGATATCGTGTACGGCGATAATGCGAAGATGGTCTTTACCGACCGCGACAGCGATCCGACGACCGCTACGACGATTTCACATGCAGAATCCATTGCCACGACGAATTTAAAAGCCTCTTATGACGATATCATCAATACTGGCGACGGTAACGATGTTGTCGTGGGCGGCGTTGGTCACGATGTCGTAAATTCCAACGCAACGTCGGGTGCCGAAGCGAAGATGGATAACATCCAGGTCACTTCGTTCAACTTTGTGACTGAGACTACTAGTGATTCGCTGCTTATTCACGCCGGTGAATCGGCGGGTGTCGTTGTGGATAACGATTGGCACAATGTCTATCTGCGCAACAACCAGATGCGCGACCGTGCAACGGGTAACGAATCCGCTCCTAGTACGGTCATCACGTTTGAGTATACTTCGATTGGGAACTATGGAAATCGGAACAATCCGAACGAACAGATTGACCCTGCTACCGGCGACGATACGGCAAACAACAAGATGCTGAAGACGCTTGTGATGGGCCAGCGCCAAGAAACGCTCTCGCTTACGCTGCATAATCTTCCGGGTCCTTCGGGTTCCCCGTGCGATGTGTATGTGTATGTCGGCGGCAAGCTTGGCAGTAGTGATGGTTATGACTACGTATTCGAAATTAACGGCTCTGACAACCAGAAGTTCTATTTGAACGACTGGATTGGCAATTCGTTCGAAGGCGAATATAAGGAAGTGACATGCAAGGATTACAAGCCTGGAAAGCTCGCTTCGGGTGTTACACCGAATGTCGAGATGATTGGCAACTATGTAGTCTTCCGTAATGTCAAGACTTGTGATTACACTGTGCAAATCCGTTGCGTTGAATCGACTCTTGGTAACCAGTATCCGAACGATATCCCAGTATTTTCGGGTGTCCAGGTTGTGTCTGGATTGAACCGCACGGGCGACATTGCCCTGGGCGGCGACCACGACAAGGACCTTGTCTTTGGCGACGAAGCTTCGCTTGATTTCGATTTGGACATTCCGTTCGCTGGTAACGAAAATATCAAGGATTACAAGAATCGTGTGATTTCGGCCGAATCGATGGCGCTTGCGACAGAAGCCGTACAGCATTTGCGTACCGACGATGAAATCAAGACCGGCAAGGATCGCGATGTGGTTGTGGGCGGCGAAGGTCGCGATACAATTTCGACTGGTAGCGGCGACGATGTTGCCATTGGCGACAATGCAAAGCTCATGGTCGAAAACAACAATCCGATTGGAGTGTTCCAGCCGGATGTAGAAGTGGTCCTTGAAGACAATCAGTACTTCGATGGCTACAAGGAAGCCTATCTTGACAACGACCAGGTGAACGAGCAGCGGATGATGCAGAAGTTCTACGAGGGCAAGATTGTCGGAATTCAGCTTCAGGATTCCGAAAACGGTCGCCTTGATTCTATCGATGTGGGAGCTGGTGAGAACCTTGTGTTTGAACAGAGTAGAAGCGAAGAACAGCTTTTCGTTGGAACGCTCGAAAGCGACGAAGACGAAGATGATGTGAATCCGTCTGACATTGGCGGCGAAGGCTCCGAAGGCACTGAAACCGACGAAGGCTCCGAAGGCGAAGGAAGTGAATCCGGCGAAGGTTCCGAAGGCACTGAAACCGGCGAAGGTTCTGAAGGCTCCGAAGGCACTGAAACCGGCGAGGGTTCCGAAGGCACTGAACAAATTGCGATGAAACAATTTGTTTTGAGTCAGAAACACGTTCCTGTCTATGTCGAAATCGCTGCTGGCGAAACGGTGGAAATCGTGATTACCGACTGGGAAGAAGGCAATCCGTACTATCGTCCGAAAGTCGTCCTGGAAATGAATTCTCTTGACAATATGATGCACTACCTGGATATTTCTTGGGACGGCATTAGTGAAGCTATTACTAGGGATTTGCTGAACTACAATTGGCTTGAAATTCCTAATTCCTCGACAGTTCCGGGTGAACATAAGATTGTCCTGCAAATTCACTCTGATGAAGCTATCGCATTCCTCGCTTCTTGCGGTAACTGATAGGATATTTCTATGGTCCTCGATCAACAGCGTAGGATTTTCCATGAGTCGTGGTACAGGCTCTCGGGGAGTAAGATTTCTCTCCGGGCGAGTGTCCGCGTGCATAGGCAAACCTACCGCGGGGTACTGTGGTATGTTCTTCACGAGCAGTTTACCAACCAGTACTACCGCTTGCCGCGCGGTGCGTACGACTTTGTGTCGCGCCTTTCGCCCGATAAGACGGTAGGCGAGGTTTGGAACTCGATGCTTAAAAGCGGCGATGGCGATATGCCCGGCCAGGGCGAAGTCATCGAGATGCTTGCGCAGCTGTACCAGGCGAACATGCTCATGTACATGGGCGTGGACGATGGCGCAAAGCTTTTCGAGCGCAACCGCAAGCAGAGGCAGAAAAAGGTCAAGTCTTCGTTACTGAACATCTTCTTCTTGAAGGTTCCCGTTTTCGATCCTGACGCTATTCTGAATCGCTTGCGATGGCTCATCGCTTGCCTGATTAGCAAGCCGTTTGCGGTGGTGTGGCTGTTGACGGTTCTTGTGGCTGCGAAGTACGGTGTTGAAAATTTCGACGCCCTGAAGGATAGTGCGCAAGGGTTCCTTGCCCCGTCGAACATCGGCTGGGTTTACGTGTGTACCGTGTTTGTCAAGCTGCTTCACGAATTTGGCCATGCGAGTGTGGTCAAGCGTTTTGGCGGCGAGGTTCACACGCTCGGCGTGATGTTCATGCTGCTTGTTCCTCTCCCTTATGTGGATGCGACGGCGAGCTGGTCTTTCCGCAAAAAGTCGAAACGCATTCTCGTGGGGGCGGCAGGCATGCTCACGGAGTTCTTCATTGCTTCGATTGCTTTGATACTTTGGGCGAATTTGGGGGGCGGCCTCGCCAAAAGTCTTGCGTACAACGTTGTTGTGATGGCATCCGTTTCGACAGTCCTCTTCAACGTGAATCCGCTCATGCGCTTTGACGGGTACTACATGCTTACCGACGCTCTTGACATGCCGAATTTGCAGCAGCGCTCGGTGCGGCATTTGAAGTACTTGCTCGAACGTTACGTATTTTTCAAACGTGACGCCGAAGAGGTGGCTGAAACCTGGTTTGAAAGATTTGTTTATGCCGTGTACGGCGTTTCGTCTTCGATTTACAGGGTGTTCCTGTTTACAGGCTTCATTGTCGCCATTTCCGCGCACTACCTGATACTTTCCTTCTGTATGGGTGTCTTGCTCTGCCTTACAATGGTGGTGATGCCTGTGGGCCGGTTTATAAAGTATGTCTTTGCAAGCCCAGCCCTTTCGCAGGTCCGTAACCGCGCCGTGCTTGTGACTTTGGTCGTGCTCGGCGGAGTCTTTGCAGCGCTTTTCTACGTGCCTGTTCCCGACACTTTCAAGGCTCCTGGAATTATTGAGGCCGCTCGGTACGAGAATTCTACGGTAGGCGAGGGGGGCGTTGTCGCAAAGGTCTATCGTGGCGAAAAGGCCCTGGTCCATAAGGACGATACGCTGATGGTCCTTGAGAACCGTGAACTGGATTTCCGCATAGAGGAAAAACGTGCCCAGGTGAACGAGACCGTGCAAACGTATTACCAGGCGTTGGAACTGGCTCCCGAAAACATGCAGCCCGTCGAAAAGAGATTGGGAGTCCTGAGGCAGGAACTGAACGATTTGTTGCGCGACCGCGATAAGTTGGCGCTGCTTGCTCCGATGGACGGAATTTGGAATGTTAAAAGTCCTGACGACTACGTGGGGCGTTTCTTGCAGAAGGGCGATTCGGTTGGGATGGTCTTAGATACGGCTGCGTTCGATTTTCTTGCGGTGGTGACTCAAGAGGAAGTCTCGCGCTTGTTCATGGAAAACCCGCGCAAGGTTTCCGTGCGTTTAAACGGCGAAGCCTTTGTCGAGATTCCTGTCGATAGCGTGAGCGTGATTCCTGCGGCGAGTGACCGTTTGCCCTCTGCGGCCCTTGGCTGGCTTGGCGGTGGCGAAATTGAAACAACGGCGAAGGATGGCTCTGGCGAGCGTACGGCGGAGCCTGTTTACCTCGTTCGTTCCTCGATAAGAAGGGACTTGGCTTCCCTCTCCGGTGTAGACTGGGCTCATGGACGTTCCGGAAAAATTCGTTTCCATTTGACAGACACTCCGCTTGCCCTGCAGGGAATCCGCAAGGCAAGGCAGGCCCTGCAGAAATACTATAAGATGTAGCATGAACCTGATCGAAAACTACCGCCTTACCGCCTGTAAACGGGTGAAGAAGATTCCGACGGGGCTTGACGCCCTCGTTTTTCGGATGCAAGGGCGGTTCAAGGGCCGTAGTGGCGTGCTGCGCCGCCTTTTGCGCGAAGCTGCCAAGATCGATAAGCTGGGCAGGTCGTATAGCGGCCTGGACAGAGCCGAGTTTAGGCAAAGGCTGGCGCGTGTCCGCGATGCCTTTAAGCGTAGGCCGGACCGCAACGCGCTGCAGACCGCGTTTGCCCTTGTGCAGGAGGCGGTGACCCGCACGTTGGGGTACAGACCCTACATTGAGCAGGTGGCGGGAGCCTTGGCACTTTATGACGGGTTCATTGCCGAAATGTCGACAGGCGAGGGGAAGACCGTGACTGCGGCGATGTGCGCTACGGTG
The DNA here is from genome assembly GCF_900142465.1 of Fibrobacter sp. UWH6. Lineage (NCBI taxonomy): Bacteria > Pseudomonadati > Fibrobacterota > Fibrobacteria > Fibrobacterales > Fibrobacteraceae > Fibrobacter > Fibrobacter sp. UWH6. The sequence continues at coordinate 100,310 of NZ_FRAX01000011.1, read as the reverse complement.
CGCGGCTTTGGCAAGCAACCATGCCACGTGATAACCGCGAACGACTACCTGGCAAGTCGCGATGCGCAGATAATGAAGCCTCTCTACGATATTTGCGGCGTGACCGTGGGTGCGGTGACCGGGGCGATGAAACCTGCCGAGCGCAGGGAGGGCTACAGCGCCGACGTGACCTATTCTACCGCCAAGGATGTGCTTGCCGATTTCTTGCGTGACCGCATTGCGCTCGGGAAATACCAGAATTTCTCGAAGCGGCTTGTGGGCGATTCTTCGGGCGCGAATATGGAACGGGTCATGTCGAACTTGGTGCAACGGGGGCTATGCACCGCCATCGTTGACGAGGCCGACAACGTGCTTATTGACGAGGCTGTGACTCCGCTTATAATTTCCAAGGAGAACAAGAACGAGGGCTTTAACGAAAGTTGCAGGATTGCTTTCGCGCTTTCCGAAAAATTGGTCCAAGGTACCGACTATGCTGTCGATATCCGCTTTAGGACAGTCCGTTTCCTTGTCGATATGGACGAACGCCTGGAATCGCTTAAGTCGGTGGGCGAGGGCTTCTGCAAGGCGTCTTTCTTGAAGGACCTGATTCGCCAGGCGCTTGTGGCGCGAGAACTTTTTGTGGCCGGTCGCCAGTATGTTGTAGAAGAAGGCAAGGTGGTGATTGTCGATGAATCGACGGGCCGCAAGATGCCCATGCGTTCGTGGAACGGCGGGCTTCACCAGATGATTGAACTGAAGGAAGGGCTGGAACTTTCGGGCCTCAAGGAAACCGAGGCGCGAATGAGTTTCCAGCGCTTCTTTAGGCTGTACAAGAACTTTTCTGGCATGACGGGAACCGGCAAGGAAGCCCTTGGCGAGTTCTGGACGATTTACGGGGCGGCAGTCCTTTGCATTCCGAATCACCGCAAGTGCTTGCGTAAGATTTCGTTCCTCAAGATTTTTTCTACCAAGGAATCCAAGCGGGTGGCCATTGTCCACGAAGTGCTCGATGTCCATGCCAAGGGCCGCCCGGTCCTTATCGGCACCAAGGACATTGACGAAAGCGAAACCCTTGCCGAAATGATCAAGGCGCTTGGCCTTGAATGCTGTGTGATAAACGCTGTCCGCAGCGACGACGAGGCTACAATTATCGAGGGCGCCGGTCGTATGGGCGCGATAACGGTTGCGACCAATATGGCCGGGCGCGGAACCGACATCAAGATTCCCGATAAAGTAAAGAAACTTGGCGGCCTGCATGTGATTGCCACGGAGTGCAACCCTTCTTCGAGAATTGACCGCCAGCTTTTTGGCCGCGCCGCCCGTCAAGGTGACCCGGGGAGCGCGAGCCATTACGCAAGTTTTGAGGACGACGTGCTGCGCCGCAACCTGCCGGGGGCGCTTTGGGGCGCTTTTAGGCATCTTGGCCGCCTTTCTGCGCTCGTCGTGAGGTGGGCGCAGTATTCGGCGGGCAAGAAAGCCATGAAAAGTAGGCTTTCTGTTCAGCGGACAGACACCTGGCTTGAAGACTCTCTCGGCTTTAGCGGAAACGACGTGTAGAAACTACACACGGCCGTGACACAATTTTTACAAAAAAATGCAACCTGGACAAAGGAATATATTGCTTTGTCTGCAAAAACACTTTATCCTTGATTTTTATTCGTTCATCGGAATCAGGCATTTTCGGTGATACGCTCTCGACTACAGAACACTCCGCAACGAAGAATTCCTGGGACTCCACAAGTACTTCGTTGAGCAGACTGCAAGCATCACCAGCGAAGAGATTCGCAAGTCCATCGAAGCCTACCGCACCTCTGTAACCGAATACGCTAACCTCATTGAAGTGTCTGTCGACGAATCTGCCGCAATGGCCGTCAGCCGCCTTGATTCCGAACGCAATGCCGCCTACTCCTCTTGCAGGAACTTTGCCGAGAACGCCGACTCCACGAGGCTGAATCAGGACCAGTCCACGGGTACTTTTACGAACCTCATCAATACCCTCAAGGAAATTGGTGATGACAAGTTGAGCGCCTGCGGATTCAAGCCCTGGCTCGAAAACCTCGAAAGCAAGCACAACGAATACCTGACGGCGGTGCAGAACCGCAACAAGGAAATCGCTTCGAAGGTTCCTTCAACCAGAACCTGGAACGCGCCGGCCGTCTGGCTGACTTCCTTGAATTCGCAGAAGTCCTCACCCTCGACGCCCTCCACCGTGAAGAATCTTGCGGCGGTCACTTCCGTGAAGAAAGCCAGACCGAAGAAGTCGAAGCAAAGCGTGACGACGAACACTTCTGCTACGTCGGTGCTTGGGAATTCAAGGGCGATGGCGAAAAGCCCGAACTCCACAAGGAACCTCTCACATTCGATAACGTCCACCTCGTTACTAGGAGCTACAAATAATGAGCCACGGCAATATGAATTTGACTTTGAAGATTTGGCGTCAGAAGGACTCCAAGACCAAGGGACAGTTCGAAACTGTCAAGATCAGCGACATTTCTCCCGACATGTCCTTTCTGGAAATGCTGGACATTGTCAACGAAGAACAGATGAAGCAGGGCAAGGTCGAAGCCAAGAAGCGCGTGCTCGCTATGGTGGCACAGATGGACAAGGAAGGCTTTGGTAACTGCACCAACCTTTACGAATGCCAGGCTGCTTGCCCGAAGGGTATCACCGTGGATTACATCGCCAAGATGAACCGCGAATACCTCATGGCAACCGCTACCTACGCTGAAAAGGTGTACGGCAAGGACTAATTCCTAGCATGTCATCCTGAGCGAAGGCGCTTGCGCCGGAGACGAAGGATCTAGAACTCCGTTCGGGTAAACTCCGGGCGGAGTTCTTCTTTTTTGTGAATTTTGTATTGTCAATATTTATCCTAGATAATTCGATTCAGTAACATTCGCCAAACGCTTCACCTCGGAACTCCTCAGTGAACAGCATCTAACGGTGTCACGTAAATCGGCTAGGTTGCTTTATTCTTGATAAAATTATATATTAAGAGTGGAGGCTTTACAATGGAAATGACAACTGTCCAACTTCAGATCCCGGTGGATATGGAGCCGTATATTGCGACGAAGCCAGAAGGCGAACTTGTGCAGTTGGCCTTGTTGTTGCATCCGTTTGTAAAGAACGAGACCATATCGCATGGTCGCGCTGCCGAAATTCTCGGTATCACAAAGTGGCAGCTAATCGAGCTTTATGCCAATGAGGGCTTTGCCTACTTTGATATGGATTGGGACGAGGTCGAAGAGGATGTCGCTACCTATGAACGCCTCAAGGCGTATTTGAAGAATTAACTGCCAATCCTGACTTTTCTGAAGAAGCGGAAGAGATTAGGAAATGTGAATTCATTGAAATACAAGATGTCAATCCTCAAGAAGTCTCCCTTTTTAGGAGGGCTACGGGGCTTGACCTTGGTGAGAGTGAGGCTCTCGTTTTGACAGATCGGTTAAATGCGGACTTACTTCTTGTTGATGAAATCAGGGCAAGGCATGTTGCCAAAACAATCGGTCTCAACATAATGGGTACAATCGGCATTTTTAGAGCCGCTTATAAGGATGGCTACATTTCTGCAGATGAAGTTCGCGAAGCTGTAGAAATATTGCGTTCTAGCGGTCGTCACATTGGCGAACGACTTTTCAAGAAGTTGCTTGAATCCTTGTAATTTTCCCATACATTCGACCTTCCTGGAAATGCTGGACATTGTCAACGAAGAACAGATGAAGCAGGGCAAGGTCGAAGCCAAGAAGCGCGTGCTCGCTATGGTGGCACAGATGGACAAGGAAGGCTTTGATAACTGCACCAACCTTTACGAATGCCAGGCTGCTTGCCCGAAGGGTATCACCGTGGATTACATCGCCAAGATGAACCGCGAATACCTCATGGCAACCGCTACCTACGCTGAAAAGGTTTATGGTAAGGATTAAGAGGTCGCTCATGCCCAAGGCATTCGCTTTGAGGTATGAGGTCGGTCGCTTCGCTCCCTTTGAGGTGTGGGGCTTCAGCCCCTTTGGGTCTTCCGCGCACCCCACTGCAGGCTTCAGACGCCAGCCCGCAACGCCTGGCTTATAGCAAAAAATGGAGAAAGTATTCCTGCATGGGGGAGGTGGTGTCGGACATATTCGACTATATTGAGGCGTTCTATAACCGCAGGAGGTTGCATAGCACGCTCGGGTACCTGAGCCAGGTAGAGTATAGGTTGAAAAGGCTGGCTGCGTAAGGAGCCGGCTTAGGCTAGACTTCGAGTTGAGTCAGTTTCCCGTTTTCCTGTTCCGCCTTGAATATGTCGTAGACATAGGGAGAACTTTCAAGGTAAAGTCCGGTTTCCAGGTCAACCAACTTGGCGAATGTTTCTGACGCGTAGAGCCTGCGCATTGCTTCGATGAGCGGGATTTTCTGGTCTTCCATCATATACGAGATGATGTCTCCCGTTATGAGTTCAGCAAGCATTTTGGGCTTAGACATGGACCGACTCCTTCTTTTTCAACAGCGCAATCGCTTTTTCTGAGTGGAAGGAATATTGGTCGGTTAGTTTCTTGAACTTCATCTCGCTAACGAGCGTTTCGACAGAGATAGTTCCTTCGGAAAACTGCCTGAATAGCAATGCCAAGTCATCGTTCGCAATCGGCCCTATGACCAAGTCGAACTGACCGTCTATGTTGGAGTCTTCCTGCGGGTCTTTCAGTTTCGTTGCGTTTCGGTTCGTGATGACGAATTTCGCCCATTCTATGGTGGGTGAATCAAAGTGACGGATGTTCAGGGTTCCAAGTTTGTCCGCCGAATTGTCGAAATCGTATATATTCAGGGTGGGCGAGCCGCCATACATTCTTGCTACCCTTTGCGCCATCCTTACAGCCTGCTCCCGAATGGTGGTAAGGTAGAACCCCTTGCCGAAATCCTTGTTCGGACGGCACTTGGACAGTTCAATTTGGGCGATGTCCGTGTTCGAACCGTGGAAGAGAATCACTGTATCTTCCCTCCGTTCTGCTGGCTGACTAGCGTTAGGTCGTTGATGGCGTCTTCAAATGAAAGCGTATGCTCCACATCGTAGAATTCGACAAGGAAATCCATCGCTCCGTGATTGCATAGATAATCAAAAGCCTGCTTTTCTGTAAGGCTCTTGTTTGCGGCGAACTCGTTGACGCATGCAACGGTATATCTGATCAGTTTCTTGTCCATTTCTTAGATAATATACATAAAGGCTAGAGTCGTGGCAATAGTATGGGCACTCTCCCGGTACAATGTAGTGCTTATTCATGGAGCTGCTCCGGAAAATCAAGGATTCGAAAGTTCGTGTGATGAAACTGTTCGTAGTGCGTGGGGTTTTCATAACAATTGGGTTGTAGACTATACAACTTAAGATGGATAGCGCGAAGCTCCAAAAGTCTTTGGGTGATGCCGCAGGCATGTTGGGGGCATATAATCAGGATGGTGAAAAGAAACTTACTCTTTGGCTAGATTCCGCTGTCTTTGAAGATACGGTAACATACGGCTCCGAGTATATCTATATCCAACGTTCCTTTGCGAATCCAGCGGCGTCCCCTGCACATAACGCATACGAAATTGGTGATAGAACTTGGAAAGGGAATAACAAGTGTTCCGTACGTAGGGCCTTGTTTGAAGAGGCTCAGGAAGTGAAGGCGAAAATATACAATAAACATATTGTTGGGGATTCTGTTGTTATAGATTCTACGGTTGGACAAAAAGCTCTTGAAATCATCCGTAAAAACTCCAACCTCTATCGTCAACTTGCATCTCGTTATATCCTTATCGGTCACAGCATGGGCGGTGTAGTTTCCCGCGAGTACGTGCAAGGTAACTTCTACAACGGTGATGTGGACAAATTTATCATGCTTGATTCACTGCACGAGGGAACCGGAACTTTGGACATACAACTCGGTTTGCTGTTATTTTGTAGTAAAATGTGTAGAAAAATTTTTAAGGAGAACTGGGTGTGAAAAATCTGTTGAACAAGTTTGGGCTTCAAAGGCTGATTGTGGCTGCCATAACTGCAATTTCAAGTGTATGTATGTGGGGGTGTTACGATGATCCGTGCGATGATATGGAGTATCGATGGACGGGCCCGACCGAAAAGAAAATTGTTGGTTTCGTTAACGATAGTTTTGCCATAGTGGCTCATGCAAATAGATGGAGTTATGAGGCTGACTGCATGTGTAGTGGAGAGCGGTTCGGTTTGGGACGATGGACCATTGGCGTATATAACTACAGGGAACAATTGGATGGCCCCGTTTTTGTGGATTCCGTTGACGATGGATATGGACAATACATGTATGTTTTGGGACAATTGTCGGATTCTGTAGTCTGGGGCGGTAATACGGACCCGAATCTGTTGGTTTGGAAAAATGCGACATCATTTTCCTTTTGGAAAATTGGCGAAAAACCGCATATAATTGGAGTTAGGCAGTCTTTTGATGGTTGTTCTGTTTCTTTTCCGATTGTTTCCTTGAGGGAATGGACTGATGGCGCAATTTTTGCAAAAGGAAATTTGACAGCTGGTAACGATAGCTGCCAATATGCCGTTTTGGACACCGTGTCGGGGGTTCTCACCTACAAGAGACTGGATGAAGACCTGATGTGGATACAGAAGTGCGATGATGTCCGTGCGTGGGGTTATGACGTGTATTGTTCCCTTCCTGGAAAGCGTCCTCTTGAGGGAAACATTTTAAAGAACGAAAAGGATACGATTCTGGCGCCGTTGGTGTTTAGTAAGGGAATTTTTTGGGGGAATATGATAGAACTGCGAGCAAATATATGTAACCTTGGTAATCAAGAAATTTCATGTCTTGATTCTACGTTTACATGGCGTGAACCCTTAAAATTTTATAAAGGTAACGATGTCGTGGTGGATTTGGAGTAAAGTATGAGAAAGAGGATTGTTCTATTCTTGATTTTGTTGATTGTTTGCGAATCACGGGCTGTTCCCAAGCCTATGGAAAGTTTGACGAATTATAACGTGCTTCTTTTACATGGTGCATACGGTCATACTGATGCGGATGGCGTTTTGCAGGGTTTTGAGGAGAATTCGACGCTGCTGCTTGCGTTGGTTGCGGTGCTTGCGTTGCTGCATGTAAGAACGCTTCCGCTATGCTCTTCGTCTCCGCTAAGGTTTCTCACCTCAGCTTCTTGCCCCAGGGCAAGGTCGAAGCCAAGAAGCGCGTGCTCGCTATGGTGGCACAGATGGACAAGGAAGGCTTTGGTAACTGCACCAACCTTTACGAATGCCAGGCTGCTTGCCCGAAGGGTATCACCGTGGATTACATCGCCAAGATGAACCGCGAATACCTCATGGCAACCGCTACCTACGCTGAAAAGGTGTACGGCAAGGATTAATGAGGCGTGAGGTATGAGGTCGGTCGCTTCGCTCCCTTTGAGGTGTGGGGCTTCAGGCCTTTGAGCAAGTCAAGAACTCCGTTCGGGTTAAACTCCGGGTGGAGTTCTTTTTTGTAGAACAATTTAGAGTCAACTTTAACTACATTTACCCAGTAGAATTTTAAAGGAGTTACACAATGAAGTTTTTCACAAAGATTGCAATGGTTGCCTGCTGTGCCGCCTTTTTGTTCGGCTGCAACGAACAGAAGAATGATAACGCCGCCCAGGCTGACGAATCCCTGAACAAGGTGAAGGCTGCAGGCACTTTCGTGCTGGGCCTCGATGACTCTTTCCCGCCCATGGGCTTCCGCGACAAGGACAATAACATTGTGGGCTTTGACATTGACTTGGCTGCTGAAGTTTGCGCACGTCTCGGTGTGACTCTCAAGACTCAGCCCATTTCCTGGGACGCTAAGGAACAGGAACTGAACACTGGCAAGATCGACTGCATCTGGAACGGCATGAGCGTTGACTCTGCCCGCGCTGCCGCCATGAACCTGAGCGACGCCTACCTCAAGAACCGCATGATCTTCTCCGTGAAGGACAAGGCTCTTGCTAACCTCGCTGCTCTCGCCGGTAAGAAGATTGCCGTGCAGAACGGTTCCACTGCCCAGAAGTTGCTTGAAGCTTCTGACGCAGGCAAGGCTGCCAAGGAAATCGTTCCCTTCGACGATAACCAGACCGCTATGATGGACCTGGACAAGGGTGGTGTAGACGCCGTGTTCCTGGATGAAATCGTTGCCAAGTACTGGATCGCTTCCAATGCCAAGGATTTCGTTGTTCTTGAAGAAGGCCTCAGCGATGAAGTCTATGCTATCGGCTTCCGCAAGAAGGACCAGGCCCTCCGCGACGCCGTGAACGAAACCATCAAGGCAATGCAGGCCGATGGCAAGTTCGCTGAAATCCAGACCAAGTGGTTCGGTAAGTAGGATCGAGGTCGCTTCGCTTTGAGGTGTGAGGCCGTGCCTGCGGCACTTTGAGCGAAGCATGGCGCCTTTGGCGCTTTTAATATAATGCGCGGAGCGCCAAATAAAAAACTCATACCTCTAGCAGCGTAGCTGCGAACCTCAAACCTCATAGCTGATATGTCTGATTTAGTTACTCTTCTGCCAGTTTTGTGGGGCGGTTTCGTTACCACTCTAGAAATCTTTGGACTGACGCTGTTGTTCTCCATTCCGCTGGGACTCTTGGTCGCGGTGTTGAAGATGAGCAAGTACCGCGTTGTCCGTTATCCGGTGTCCTTCTACGTTTCCGTGATGCGCGGTACACCGCTCTTGCTGCAGATTGTAGCTATCTACTTCGGCTCCTATTACCTCAGTGAATTCTCTGGCCTTGGAATTTCCTTTGACCGCTTTCCGGCGGTGGTGGCTGCATTCTCCATCAACTATGCGGCCTACTTTGCAGAAATTTTCCGCGGTGGCATTCAGGCTATTCCCAAGGGCCAGTACGAAGCTGCCCAGATGCTGGGCCTGACCCGCGGCCAGACTTTCTTCCGCATTATCTTGCCTCAGGTTGTAAAGCAGGTTGTTCCTGCCAGCGCCAACGAAGTCATTACCCTGGTGAAGGATACGTCCCTGGCTCAGGTTATTGCCGTGGCGGAACTTTTCTCTCTGGCTAAAAAGCAGCAGGCGGCCTACGCCAGCATTTATCCGCTGTTTGTGGCCGGTGTGTTCTACTATATCGCAAACCTTTTGCTCAGTTGCCTTTTCGCCTACGTAGAAAAGAAGCTGAATTATTATAGGTAGGAGTGAGGTCGGCGCAGAGCGCCTTTGAGGTATGAGGTTGACAGGTTGCATCTGGCGGTGCTGATGGGTAGTAGGAAGTAGACAGTAGGAAGTGGGTAGTTATGGATAGTGTAGTTTTAAAAGTTGAGCATTTGAAGAAGTCCTTTGGCGATAACCACGTTCTTAAGGATATTTCCTTCGACCTGAAGGAAGGCGAAGTTCTTTCTATCATTGGCCCCTCTGGTAGCGGCAAGTCTACGCTTCTCCGCTGTATTACCCAGCTGGAAACCATGAATGCCGGTACGGTTTGCGTGAATGGCAAGGACATGGTTGTGGGTGTGGACAAGAAGGGCGTTGCCAAGTACGCTCCTGCCAGTGTCCTTCGCGAAATTCGTTTGTCTACAGGTCTGGTTTTCCAGAACTTCAATCTATTCCCGCACTTGACGGTGCTTCAGAATTTGACCATCGCGCCTATCCGCGTTCTGGGAATGGATCGTGAAGAAGCTCGCAAGCGTGGCCGCGAACTACTTAAGCAGATGGGACTTGAAACCAAGGAAAAGGCTTACCCCTGTGAACTTTCCGGTGGCCAGCAGCAGCGTGTATCCATTGCCCGCGCCTTGGCCATGCAGCCCAAGATTCTGTTCTTTGATGAACCCACTAGTGCTCTGGATCCGGAACTGACCGGCGAAGTGCTGAAGATTATCAAGGGCCTTGCCGACCAGAAGATGACCATGGTTATCGTGACCCACGAAATGGCCTTTGCCCGTGATGTTGCGAATAAAGTAATCTTTATGGACCAGGGTGTGATTGTGGAACAGGGCTCTCCTGATTTTGTATTCAACCAGTCCGGTAATGAACGCCTTGCTAGCTTCCTGAGCCGATTTGCTCAAGGTTAGTGAATCCTGCACAAAGTTTGCTTGTTGCATAACTTGAAAATGAAATAGAAAAGCGTCGGGGTAAGACCTCGACGCTTTTGCTTTTAAGAGTTGTCTGACAACTAACGTGCCCGGGCGCTCCAGCGTTTTTTGAAGCGGGGCTCGTCGAGAACCTTTGCCCAGATGAAGCCGCGGCGGATTTCGAACTTGTCAAGATTGCGTGTGTGGACGTGGTTGTCTGCACTGGCTAGACAAGGTTCCCCGATAGCTTCATTCATGTCAGGAGACGTTCCCTGACCAGCCTGCTCACGTAGTTGCCGGGCTCGCTCTTCAAGTTCTGCCAATTCCTTTTGGTGCTTCAGCTCGGCTTCACGACGTTCTTGGAGGGATGCTTCCTGGGCGGCTGCAGCCTGCTGTTCTTCCGCTTCGCGCTGTAATCGCTTGAAGTGGTTGTCTAGCTCAACCTTGTCGTGGACAAGAAGGTCGCAATCTCCATCGCCCATGTCGCGGCCAACGATGCGCTTTGCCTGAAGTTCCGCAAGAACCTGCTGGGCAATCCGCTCAGAAAAACCGAAAGCTTCCTGCAGTAAATCAACGCTGACGTATTCCCACTGGACGACAGACTCGGCGATTTCGCTGAAGGTGTATTCTCCGGGCTTCGCCGGCGTGACGACTGGCAGGCCCACGTCTTCCTCATCATCCTCTACTTCGGGAGATGGCGGAACGTAGGTGCCTTGGGATGCATCTCGTTGAGCTTCCTCAAATTGTCGAATAAGATCTTGCAGGGAACGGGGCTTTGTATGGCTAGTCTGTTCTTCCTGCTGTTCATTATCGAATTCGTCGTCAGGAGGAATTTCCCGATGTTGATCCTGTTGTTTCTTTTTACCTGCAGCAACCTTCTTGATGACAATATCAAGAACGTAGATGCCGATAAGAATGAGTAAACCTTCCATATGAGTTATTAGGTTATAGGTTAAAGGATAAAGGTTAAAGGATTGCTAATTTGAATTTCTTGATTTCGCAGACTTTAAGCCAGAAAGCATTTTGGCAATTTCTTCCGTTTTGCATTCAATGGATGTGAGTTGCTCTTTGGAAATGTAATTCAAAAGAGCAGCGATTTCCAATTGGCTTTGTGCTTCCATCAGAGATCCAAAACTTATTTCCAAAAAATGGATCGAATCTTTGGTAGACGTTCTGCCAGAGCCTTCTGCAATGTTTGATGTTACAGAAACTGCGGCTCGTTGAATTTGGTTTGTCAAAGCGAATTTCTCTGCAGTTGGAAATGTTGACGTAAGATTATATACGTCTATAACCCATTGCAAAGATTTTTGATAAACCTTAAGTTTCCTGTAGGCGAACATCTTTAACCTTTATCCTTTCTACTTTACGCTACTTGGCAGCTTCGCTGCCAGTCCCGATTTCCTTACGCATCTGGGTGTCGGCTTCGATGTTCTTCATGTTGTAATAGTCCATGACGCCAAGCTTTCCGTCGCGGAGGGCGGTTGCCATGGCCATAGGAATCTGGGCTTCAGCTTCAACTAGCTTAGCCTTCATTTCCATGACCTTGGCCTTCATTTCCTGTTCGGCGGCGAATGCCATGGCGCGGCGTTCTTCCGCCTTAGCCTGAGCGATCTTCTTGTCAGCTTCTGCACGGTCGGTTTCGAGGATTGCACCGATGTTCTGACCAACGTCAACGTCGGCAATATCGATGGAGAGAATTTCGAATGCGGTACCTGCGTCGAGGCCGGATGCCAGCACCTTCTTGGAAATCATGTTGGGGTTTTCAAGAACTTCCTTGTGGCTCTGTGCAGAACCAATGGAAGACACGATACCTTCGCCAACACGGGCGATAACGGTTTCTTCACCAGCACCACCAACCAGCTTCTGGATGCTTGCACGGACGGTAATACGGGTAACAGCGTGAAGCTGGATACCATCCAGAGCCACAGCGGAAACCTTGGGCGTTGTAATAACCTTGGGATTCACGGACATCTGGACGGCTTCAAGAACGTTACGACCGGCAAGGTCGATAGCCGCAGCTTCCTTGAAGTCCAGTTTGATGTTTGCCTTGTTGGCTGCAATGAGAGCCTGGATTACGCGGAGCACGTTACCGCGAGAAAGGAAGTGGGCTTCCAGCAAGTTGGTGTCTACAGGGAGGCCAGCCTTGCAGCTAAGAATGCGGGCTTCCACGATCACCTGGGGTGGCACTTTACGGAGGCGCATACCGATGAGCTGGAAGATGCTGACGTTTGCCCTGGAGAACAAGGCCTGAAGCCAGAGGCTAAAGAACTTGCCGATAAAGGCGAGAAGAATGATGACGACGATGGCGGCAATGACAATGCCTACGGTTACGAGTGTATCCATGATATTTCTCCGTAAAGAAGAGGTTGTTTTCAATTATAAATTATGAATTATGAATTATGAGAAAAAGTAAGGCGGCGCAGCCGCGATTATAGATTTTGTAATTCGTACTTAGTACATCATAATTCGTCGTTTACGACGACCCAAATGTGACCTTCCTGCACTGCGTCTACCTTGATGTTCTGACCGGCCTCAATGATTTCACCTTTTGTATGAACATCATAAAGTTTGACGCTCCCGTCAGGCAATGTAAAGGAGGCTTGTCCAACGGGACGTAAGAATGTCTTTGCAACTCCGACATCGCCAACGTGAATTTCGCTGACCGCTTCCGTGGGGGAGGAGGCTGTTTCCAAATCAGTTTTCAACATAGGAGTCCAGCCTTCAGGTAGTAATGGAATAATGTATTTGCTTGCCGCAATGGGGAATATGAGTGCGATTGCCGCACAGCAAAGCATGTAGAATAATCCGAATAGCCAGGGAAGGGCATCAAAGGTTTCTTCAGTAGCTTCGGGAACGTATTCGGGAATATTGGCAGGATCATAGCTAAAGGCAAGGGCTAGAATCATGCAGATAATGCCACCTACGCCAAAGAGGAACGTTCCTGGCATTACAAAAATTTCAACTAGGAAAAGGGCTACGCCTGCAATCAGGAGAATGGCGGGGAACATTCCGTCTAGCTGAGGTGCGAACTGTCCTAGGAACACCACGGCAATCAATGCGATACCGACAATTCCAAAAACTCCAAAACCAGGAGTCTTGAACTCAATGTACAGGGCGCCGAATCCAAGAATTAATAGCAATCCGCTAATGGCGGCAATGGCGCTGGCGATGTCTTCTCCCAGGGTCGTTTCTACTTCACTACGACTTTCGATGAAAAGAGTCTTTTCGAATTCATTGCGGCTCTTGAAGGTTCCCTGAGAAAAACCCAGTTCTAGAGCTTCCTTGTCCGTCATGGTCAGAAGTTCTCCTTCCTTTACAAGAATCTTGGGTGCACCCCAGAATTCGATGTCCTTCTGACTTAGAACTTCATACTTTGCGGCTTCAATAATCATGGACGTATCTCGTTCGGTCTTCTTACCGGCATCCAATGTCGTGCTGAGCTCAAGAATAGCTAGTTCCGGTGTTACAAAGGCAGAACTGAGTAGCTCGGGGTAACCATTTTTCTGGGCCAGGTTGCGGAACTTGGCGCGGAGAGGGGACTGAATCTTTTCTCCCACAATCTGCGGGGTGCCGTCTCCGTTCTGTACGATGGGCGCGCAGTCGCCGATGGTGGTGGCTTCCATCATATAAAGCTTGCTGCAGGCAAGAGCGATAAGGCTGCCCGCACTGATGGCTTTCTTCTTTACAAAGGCGATGGTTTGTGGACCTTGAATCGCCATGATGGTGTCTACCAGGTCGAATGCGGCGTCAAGTCGGCCACCAAAGGTGTTGATTTCAAAAATGATGTAGTCCGGATTTTCCTTTAAGGCGTCGCCAATGGCGCGGGCGCAGAAGTCGTACATGGCGGGCTCCACGTCGCCTTCCAGCTTGATCCAGACGGCGTGCTTTTTTGCTGTGGCTTCGCCTAAGGAATCCGTCTTGTTGAGACGTTCCAGGATGGCGGAATCGGATGGCTCGCCTTTTGCCAACTTGGAAATCTCGGTTACTGCGGCCTCGGTTGCAGCGATTTTCTTTTCAATATTTTCTGAAACCTTGTTGTGCAAAGTGTCGGCTATACTTTGAACGTTGGCGAAAGCAAATGCCGAGAAAATAGCTAAAGAGACCAGGATTTTAGATAAAAGTTTCATACTCCTAATGTATAAAGTTTTATTGACAAAAAAATGTCATTTGAGAGGTATTTTAATGGAAAAGCTATTTTTATTGACAAAAAAATCCCCGTTTCCGGGGATTTTCGTTAACAAAACTTTGATTTAACTACAGGTATGCCAGAACTTGCAGCAGACGCTTCTTGGCGGGGCCGTCGTTCAGGGGCAGGAACAGCTCCTTGGCGAAGGACTTCATGAGCATCTTCTTGGCGGTTTCGGCGGGGATGCCGCGGCTGGTCAAGTAGAACATCTGGTCGGCGTCAAGTTCGCCGCAGGTATTACCGTGGGTACATTCCACATCGTCGTGGTAAATCTTCAGCACGGGCTTTACGGAAACGCTGGATTCGTCACCTAGGAGAATGGAATTCACCAGCTGGCTGGAATTTACCTGGCTGCATCCGTTACCCACAATGACGCTGCCGTCGTAGCTGACGTAGGACTTTTCGTCAAGCAGGTTGCGGGCGAACTGGGAACTGACGGTGTTGGGTGCGTTATGACGGATGGTCAGGCGCTGATGTTTGCTGGCGGAGCCCTTCAACACGCTGAGAGAACGGTAGTCGAAGTTGGCGCCTTCGCCGTTCAAGTCTACGTCAATGCTGATGCGGCCAATGCCTGCGTCCTGCAGGATGTTGGAAAAGTGAACTGTAGAATTTGCGGACTGCTTAATCGCGAAATGGCGGAACTGCAGCGGCAGTTCGTTTGCGGGGTTGGCAAAGAAGATTTCCAGCTCAGCGCCTTCTTCCACGTTAATGTCGAAGCGCTCGGCGGCAATTTCGTGCTCCACCTTGTTGTCCAGAATTTCCAGGGAGACCTTGGCGTTCTTCCCGATGTTGAAAATGCTGTGACCGAAGTCGTCACGGCTCTTGATGAGGCCCATTTCGGTTTCGCCTGCGGCAAAATCCTTCTTCATGGCGGGAGCGGATTTTGCGATGGGCAGAAGGGCTGCAATGTCGGTTTCGGCGGCAATGCCGAAGTCGGCGCATTCCACAGCGGCGCTGTTCGCGACGATCCCACCAGCAGCGGTGCTATCGGCATCCACTACAGATGGAATCTTATGGACCGGGAAGAAACTCCACAGCTCGTTGTTGCGCTTGGGCATGCCAAGGGCGTTGATGCGAGCCTGGGCGGCCTGTGCTAATTCAGAATTCATATAGCTCATTTGGCCCTCGATTACTTTTCTTCGATCCAGTCGTAGCCCTGTTCTTCCAGCTTCAAAGCCAGTTCAGGACCGCCGCTTAGGATAATCTTGCCATGGCGCAGCACATGAACGTAGGTGGGCTTGATGTAATCCAGCAGGCGCTGGTAATGGGTCACCAGAATCACTGCCTTTTCGGGACTCATGATGTGGTTGATGCCGTTTGCCACAATGCGCAGGGCATCAATGTCCAGGCCGGAGTCGGTTTCGTCCAGGAAGGAAACCTTGGGGTCGAGAATTGCCATCTGGAGGATTTCGTTACGCTTCTTTTCGCCGCCGGAGTAACCTTCGTTGACGCCACGGTCGCGGTAGCGGTCGTCCATTTCCAAAAGCCGCATCTTTTCTTCGCAAAGCTTCTTGAAGTCCGCGTCGCTCATTTCCGGGAGGCCCAGGAAGTTCCGCTTGGAGTTAAGCGCCATCTTCAAAAATTCCACGTTGTTCACGCCGGGAATTTCGGTGGGGTACTGGGTGCTGATGAACAAGCCGGAATTGGCGCGTTCGCAAATTTCCATGTCCAGGAGGTTCTTGCCGTCAAGTTCTACGACGCCGTCGTTGACGGTGTAAGCCGGATGGCCTGCGATGACCTTTGAAAGGGTGCTCTTGCCACTTCCGTTGGGGCCCATGATGGCGTGGACTTCACCGGGCTTTACTTCCAGGTTGATGCCCTTCAAAATCTGGGTGCCGTCTTCGATGCTTGCCTTAAGATTCTTGATGCTTAACATTTTTTCCTCTTTATTTATAAAGTCTGCGTTCCTTGTTTGCGAACCCCAAAATAATCAATACCCATTGTCGGGGATGGCCGCTTGGAACTTCATCAACATGCTTCGACTTTTGACCACCTGGTCTGCAAAGGCGTTGATGTCAATTTTTTCGGTGCTGTAGAGCTGGTTGATTTTTTGCATTCCCTGGGTGAACTTGGACATCTGCATTCTGATTTCAACGGCGTCGTTGGAGTTCAGGGGAATCATGCGTTTTTGCCTGTCGCAAAGTTTTGTAGAAAGCACCGTCAGGGTCTGGTAGAATTCCTTGATTTCCTGGGGGGACTTCCACTGCTCTTCGGGGAGGCCTTCCAGGAACAGTCGCAGTTCCGGAGAGAAGTTCTCGTACAAAAGTTGGGGAGAGTGGTAACCCGATTCCAGGTAGATGGCCACGGTGGAACTGATGAAATCTTCTACGACGCGGGATTCAAAAAGTTGGATGCCGCTGGTGGCCCAGTCCATGTCGAAGTATTCTGCGGCTCGGTCCATCAAGGTGGGGTTGCGCAGAATCAGGTTGGCGAAGCGTACTTCCATGGGCGGGATCATGGCCCAGTCGATGCTTGCTTCCTGCTCCAACTGAGGGATGACTTCGTCCTGGGAGTTGGAACTTGCCACGGGGCGAGGAGCCTTGTAGGCGGGCTTGATGCTCTTGACGTGTGCCAGGGAACGGTCTGTATTGTAACGTTCCGAAATAAGTTTGAGATATTGATTCTGCAGTTCGCGATCGTCTATACTTTTAACCAAGCTCTTGACGTAGCTGACGAATTCCGCCCTTTCTTCGGGGGTGCGGGGGTTGCGTTCCATGGCCAGATAGTTGAGCCAGTCTTCGGCTTGGGTGAGTGCCTGCCTGAAGGCGTCGGGACCCTGTTCGTTTACGAAGTTGTCGGGGTCGATTTTGGTGCCGTCGGGCCGGGACAGTGCAAAAACGCGGGGGGCGATTCCCTTGGGCAACACGATTTCCAAACTGCGGAGGGTTGCCTTTTTGCCTGCGGCGTCACCGTCAAAAACCAGGTAGGCGGTCTTGGCGTAGCGAGAAAGGATGTTGGCGTGATTTTCGGTGAGGGCGGTTCCCGATGCGGCCACCACGTTGGTGACGCCGCCCTGATAGAGACTCATCAGGTCGAAGTAGCCTTCCACGATGATGACGGATTTTTCCTTGGCGATGCTTACGCGGCTGTGGTTGAATCCGAAGAGGATGTCGCTTTTGTGGTAGGTGGCTGATTCCGGGCTGTTCATGTACTTGGCCGGGGAATTGCCAGAGAGGTCGCGTCCTCCGAATGCCACTACGATTCCGGACTGGTTCTGGATGGCTATCATCAGACGGTCGCGGAACTTGTCAGACACTCCGCCGTTTTCGCGTTCCACGGCGAGACCTGCCTTGACGCAGTCCAGGGGAGAAAATCCGTTCTTGACTGCATATCCGATAAAACCTTCGCGGCCATCGGGAGCGTAGCCGATGTGGAACAGTTTGCGTGTCTCTTCGGTAATGTGTCGGTTGGCCAGGTATTCCAGGGCCTTCTGGCTCATGGACAGCTGACTTTCAAACCATTGGCAAGCCAGCTCGTTTAGCTTGCGGACCATGGCCCGCTCTTCGGAAACCTCGGCGTTCTCGTTATCTAGCTGGGGGAGGGCGAAACCAACATAGTTGGCGACCCATTCCACGGCCCCTCTAAAGTCTAGCTTTTCATGTTCGCGTACGAACTTAAAAACGTCACCGCCGGCTCCGCAGGCGAAGCACTTGTAAATCCCGATGGTGGGATTGACGCTCATGGAAGGGGAACGGTCGTCATGAAAAGGACAGCGCCCCACATAGCGGCCGTTGCCGGAACGTTTCAACGGCAAAAAGTTCTCGATGACCTGCGCAATATCTGCGTGGCTCTTCAGCTCTCGAATAATGTCATCGGAATAAAACGGCACAGGCCAAATTTAGTAAAAGCCGAGAGTCGTGACTGGCAAGCTCGCTTGCCAGGCATGACCGAGGCCCCCTAAATGCAAGCGCAGCTTGCCGCTTTTAGTCGCGTTATAATTTCCTCAGCGTCGCTGAAGGCGCAGACGGGAAGGCTCAATGCTTGCTTCGTTGCCTTTTGGGCGTTGGGTGTAATGGGTTGCGTTTCTTCGCCGACCATTTCGCGGAAGCATTTTTGCTGGGATAGCGTGTTTGGGTAATGAATACAGTAAGGAATGCCCTGACTCTTCAATATTTCAATAAATTTGTCGCGTTTTTCTAACAACAACGTGTACTGGGCGTATGTACTTTCGTTTGTTTGTTCTATGAACTGCGGGTTTACTCCGCAAACTTTTTTTATGAAGTCAGGTAAACTGAAAAAATCGTCGTACTTACGGGCGTTTTCTCGCCTTACTGCCAGTTCATCTTTTAAATGTCTCAGCTTTACTCGGAGAATTGCTGCCTGGAAAGCGTCTAGGCGACTGTTTAGACCGAGGATTTCGTGATTGTAGTGCCCCTTGCTGCCGTGGTTGGCCAGCATTCGCATTTTTTCGGCCAGTTGGCTGTCTCGAGTGAACATGGCCCCGCCGTCTCCGTAACAGCCAAGAGGCTTGGTGGGGTAGAAACTTGTAATGGAAATGTCGCCCAAGGTGCAAGCCGTCTGGTTCCCGCACTTGGCTCCGTAAGCCTGGGCTGCGTCTTCCAGCAGCCAGAGTCCGTGCTTGTCGGAAATTCTGCGCAGTTCTTCGAAGGGGGCGCACTGCCCGAATAAATCCACTCCGATAATGCCGACGGTCCTATCTGTTATAAGGCTTCTAACGCTTTCGGGGTCGATCTGCAACGTCTGGTTGTTGATGTCGGCGAATCGCGGGGTTCCGCCCAACAGTGCGACGCATTCCGCCGGAGCGATAAACGTAAAGTCCGGAACGATGACCTCGTCCCCTGGTTTGAGCCCCAATGCCATAAGCGCAATGGTGATGGCGTCGGTGCCGCTTCCGCAGGAAATGGCCTGCAAATCGGGGAGCCCGATGTAATCGACCAGCTCTTTTTCTAGATTGTCTACCTGAGGGCCGCCGATAAAGCAGCCGCTATCCAGCACTTCTTTCTCGGCCTCGAGGAACTCGTTTTTGTAGAAATCACGCTGTTTTTGCAGGTTTACGAAGGGAATCATGGCCCTAAAAGTAGAAATTTTTGAACACCCCTTGAAAAGTTTCAAACATTTACTAACTTTGTGCCAACATTTTTAAGTAGGTTTTCACCCGGAGATAATAAGGTGCCTCAACACAAATCTTGCAAAAAGCGTTTGCTTCAGGCCGAAAAGGCCAATGCCATGAACCGTTCTACCCGTTCCGCCATCCGTACCGCTCTCAAGGCTGTGCGTTCTGCTTCCACCAAGGAAGAAGCCCTCAAGGTTATGCCGGAACTGTTTAGCATGCTGGACAAGGCTGCTGCAAAGCATCGCGCTGGCTTCTGCGCAAACCGCGCTGCCAACTACAAGGCTAAGGCCGCTAAGGTCATCAACAGCCTCGCTTAATTTTTAGTTAAGTGCTTAAGGTTTAGCCGATACAGGAAACTGTATCGGCCTTTCCTGTTTTTACCTATTTTCTATTAATTGTCTTTCCCATGTATGCGGAACTTGTCCCGCGCTCCCCTTTTTACGTAAAATTTTCTTTTTTTTGCCGAAATACTTGCTTTTAGACGTTTCAATTCATCCTTTGATTGTTAAAAACATTTCTTTTTTTGTTAAATTATCAACGATTAATTGAAAATCTGAGTATTCAGGGATTTGTAATGTCGTCAATAAATTTTGCTACACGTGAGATTAGTTGTAAAGTTGTTTACTACGGTCCGGGCTTGAGCGGAAAGACCACCAATTTGCAGGTGATCCACCAGAAGATGCCGCAAGACAAGCGTACGGACATGGTCTCCTTGGCTACCGAAGGTGATCGAACCTTGTTCTTCGACTTCCTTCCGCTGAACCTGGGTGACATTAAGGGTTTCAAGACCCGCTTCCAGCTTTATACCGTGCCCGGTCAGGTGTACTACAATAGTACCCGTAAGCTGGTGCTTCGCGGTGTGGATGGTATCGTGTTCGTGGCTGACTCCCAGCGTTCCCGTCAGGCCGAAAACCTGGAAAGCTTGCAGAACCTTAGACAGAACCTGCAGGACTACGGCATGGACCTGGACGATATGCCTTTCGTGCTTCAGTACAACAAGCGCGACATGGAAAACGTCTTTACTCTTGAAGAACTGAATGCTGAACTGAATCAGCGCAACGTGCCTTTCTTCCCGGCAACTGCCCATAACGGTAAGGGCGTGGTTACTACCCTGAAGACCATCGCTATGCTGGTGATTGAAAAGTTCAACGTCAAGCAGGGCTTCCTCCGCCAGGCTGCCGCCAATGCAAACAACGCTGGCGTTCACGATGTGTCCCTGACCAAGGATGGTGTTTCCGTTAAGGAAGCAACCGCCCAGCCGGCACAGGCCGCCGCCCCTGCATCTCCGTTCCGCATGCCCTCTTTCGCAGCCAAGCCGCCTGCAGCTGGTGGTGCTGCCGCTCCTGCATCTGCCGGTGGTGGTCTATTCCAGAAGGGAGCCACATCTTCCCCCTTCGGTCGCCCCCGCGCTGCAGCCCCGGTTCCCCGTATGCCCACCTTTGGTCGTGATGTAGCAAAGCCCAACAACGAGGCTGACGACGAAATCGAACTGCGTCCTTACGTTCCCAAGAAGAAGGACTAATCTGATTTTTAAGGAATCTACTCATGAGTGATTTTACCATTTATTCTGATGATGCTGACAAAGTCCGCCGTTTGATGTCTGCCTATCAGGCTAGCATTAAGGCCGAATACATTGTGCTCTGCCACCGCGATGGTTCCATTATTGCAGAAGTGGGTTCCATTGGTGTCGATGCCACTCCGCTGGCAGTGCTGAGCACCGCTTCCTTTGACTCCGCCAAGCAGGTGGGTCTCATGTTGGGTGGCGAAAATTTCAACTCTGTCTCTTATGTTGGCGACAATCGTTCCATCTACATTTCCCCTGTAGACCAGGCCTTGCTCCTTGTGCAGATCTTCCCGGGCAACCATCTGCCCAACCGCATCGAGGACTTCAACCGCCTGTTGGTCGAAAAGCTGGTGGATGCCGTTCCTGCATTTACCCAGAATACCAGCCGACTGGTCCGCTAGTTTGGTCTAGTTAGTTTGTCGGGTATTCCGTGGCAAAGGCTACCGCATTACGTAATTTGAGAAAGACGACAATCATTGTGGTTGCCGTCTTTTTCGGCTTCTTGGTGCATCGTATTGTGGCCTTCTGCCTGGATGATGTTTCTATTAGCTCCTCCGCCGACGCAGAACTTTCCCTTGCTCAGAGTGTGGTTTGCAGCCATATCGTGAACGGTTCCCCTTTCGGTGTAGATAGCGTTTTTGAAGAAGGCACTCGCCTTTACTATTACTCCACCTTGTCCACGTCTGTAAAGTTGGAATCCGATACCTTGTTGCATATTTGGTACAACGGGGCGGATACGGTCCAGAAGTCAAATTGCATTGTTTCTATGGGCGTTTGCCATACGACCATTGTCCCAAAACTTCTGAAACCGGGTGAGTGGAGTGTTGACCTGGCGGCAGGTCGAAAGCTTCTGTCGACTCAGCAGTTCCTTGTGGAACCCGTCCGTAGGTAGCCTTTATGTCCCGCCCATTGCGTTTGGGACGGCTTCGCCTGCTCTTTTTACTTTCCCTTATAAATTTTGCGTTTGCAATGAATGTTGATTCATTGCCTGTGTGGGACCCCTCCATTCTTGTACGAAGTAATGGGGACGCAATAAGTACCGCTAACGGTTTGGGTTCCGTGGATGAATCATCGGAAAATGTTCGTCATGATTCCGTCGAAACCCACGGCTATAAGACCATGCAGATTACGGTGGGCGATGGCGGCACCCAGGTGGATCAGGAACTGCGCCTCTCTATAACGGGGCGTCTCGCCGACAGCGTATGGATTGACGCCCTGCTTTCGGATGTGGGCCGCAAGGCGGGTGACCAGACGACTGCAACTTTGCGGGAAGTGGACCAGGTTTATTTCCGCGTGGAATCGCCCCGTTATTTTTTGCATCTGGGGGATTTGAACTGGGTCGACAATTCCTTGGAACTGTATTCCGTTGAACGGAGTAGCCTTGGAGCCATGGGTGGTGTGCGTGGTGATTTCGGTGGGGGGTACACTGAGGTTCGTGGCGTTGTTGGCACCGACGAGGTTCAACATTTTAGACGAACTCTGAATGGTGTCAGCGGTCAGCGCGAGGGGTATTCCCTGGATGCGTCTGGTGGCTTTGTAGCCATTGTGCCCCAGTCCGAAACGGTCTGGATGAATGGGGTGAAGCTGACCCGCGGTGTAGACTATCTGGTGAATTATGCTGGCGGTATGCTGGATTTCAAGGGTTCCATTGTTCCTAGCTTTGATGATGAAATTCGGGTGGAGTACGACGCCTACGAAGATGACAACATTTATTCTCTGAAGGGGGCTGCCGCCAGTTATAGGCATCCCAACTTGTATCTTGATCTTTCCATGTTCCAGTTGGAGAACGATGTGGACCGTTTGCGTCGCGGCGTGTGGACGGACGAAGATTACAATTTGTTGAAGTCTGACCGCGGAGAAGTTTTTGTTCGTGATGATTCCCTGAGGGCTTTACGTCGCCCCGATCGTAGCGCTCGTATGGGGGCCCGCCTTCGCGTTCAGCAGAACCGGCAATTCTACGCAGACTTGGAAGTGGCTCTGAACAAGAGCGATTCCAATACGGTTTCTGATCATGTGGGTGGGCCGGAAGGCAAGGCGTTCCGCTGGTTTGTAACGACGGACTCCACCAGGGACTTGCTGCATTTCCCGTTGGCCATGGATGTTTACGGCAACCGCATTATGGAAGGCTATGATGTTACGGAGTTCCGCAGCATAAATTCGGACTGGGATCCATACATTTTGCAGGACCAGTGGGATTTGGCCTACGGTGGTTCCGCATTCTTGGATGACGACTTGCTTTACGACGAGGTAAAATTCCGCACGGCCTTTGGAAATGGCTGGTTCGGGAATGCCCTTTGGGGGTACCGCCGAAACGATGGGGAAGAATGGAATTCCTCGAGGGCGAAAATTTCGTTGCAACATCGGAATAGAAACTCCCTAAGTGAAGTGGCCTTGATTCGTGTGGCTAGTACCGCAGACCGGAATATGGAACGTTACCAGGGAACCGCTTCCGCTGAATTTTTACAGGGCTTTGTACGCCCCTTTGGCAGCGGCGATTTCCGCTACACGCGAATTGATGAAACTTCTGATGTGGCAGGAATTGACGGTGGCGTGGGAGCGATTCATAATGAAGTCCTGTACGGAAAATCCACAGGCGGTTTCGGGATGTATTTTGACAAAGGCTTCTTGCGTGAAAGTGCAGGAGGTCGAATCGCCTGTCGCAGGGGCGATACCTATGGCAATGAATGGGCGGATTCCTTGCGGTCGGCCATGTGGTTGCAGGAAGCGAATTACGGAGCCCGTTACTTTAGTTTGAATCACCTGCTGCAGTATGAACGTATTGCCCGCGATTCCTCCGAGGGGGAAAATAGCTGGGTGGGGGAATTGAATTCCCGAATGGGTGGTGACGAAATTGGCCTGACGGGAAACGTCACTTATAAAATCGGTCTGACAGAAGAGCAAATTTATACGGCTGTGTATAAGGCGGTGGCGCCTGGTACCGGAGATGTGCGCTATGATAGCCTGACGGGAACGTTTATCGAGGGAGTCGACAATGGCGATTTCGTTTATGACGGTATGGGACGTAATGATTCCGTGGGGGCCGTTCTTTCGTCGGACGCCTCCTTCGGATTTGATTTCCGCTGGAATCCCGGTGTGTCTCTTGGTGTAAAACGAGGAATTTTGCGTGATGTTACTTTTGGCGGTTCCTGGAATGGAGAAGGTAGCGATACGACAGGACGCACTTTGTATTTCCCTCCGGTCACTGCAGCCGCCTTGCGCCGAACCACTTCGGGACGCATCAACATGGAAGGTCTGGTGGAATGGGAACATCCGTCGGGTGTTAGTCTCGCTTATAAACCGGGTGCCTCCTTTGACAAAAAACTCAGCTCCATTTCATATTTCGAAACGGTCTATTCCCATGAAATCGAAACGGGCTATCGCATAAATCCTGATCACTTTGTTGGGGCGGACCTGTTGATGGAAGATGATGAACTTTCTGCATTGCAAATTTGGAACTGGAACATCTATGATGTTTCTTTGAAATATCGGTTTGATTTCTTGAACGGATTTTTCGTTCAGCCTCTAGGCCGTTACCGCCAGGGAACTGGAGCTGATGATCTTGATAATGATTTTGAAGCTGACCTTTGGGAAGGCGCTTTTAGAGTCGGATATAACAAGCAAAAAAAAGTGGATGCCTTTGCGAATTTTTCTGTAATCCAGGTGGACGACCGGGGGGATTACATCCCCTATCAGGTCCTGTCCGGTTATAGTGATGGCCGTACCTATCGTTTTGAATTCTCCCTTTCCATTGACATGAATGATTTTATTTCTCTGGGCTGCCATTACATTTTGCGCTTTGGTAACTCCGAGGAAAATGTTTTCCAGAAACTCAGCACAGAAGCCAGAGCGGTGTTTTAACAGTTAATAGTGATGAGTTGGTGTCATTCTGAGCGAAGAATCTAGTATCTCATAATTTGTATCTTATATTTCGTTGCCTTGATTAGATTATTCTTGACATTTCTTCTTTTGGTGAGCATTGCCTTTGGTGGTGAATGTCGTATTTCTGACGTGGTGTGGAATGGCTACCACGAGATGGCTGATGAAGCTGATGCTGCGAATCTTGTTGGAATTCCCTGCGAAGGTTTGAACGGCCCCGTCTGGAAAAACACCTCTCGAAAAATCCAGGAACGTTATGAAAATGGCGGATTCCTTGCTGCAAGTCTTGTTGGCGAACTTTTGGAAAATCCTGCTGACTCCAGTGAGGCAACGAATACCGCTGTATTACTGTTGGACTTGAATCGTGGCAGTGCCTGGGTGTGGGGACCTGCAGAAAATATGGATTCTACCGGAACCAAACCTGAAGTGTTCCGTAAATTGACAGGACTGGAAGTTGGCTCCTATGTTTCCCCCAGAGATCTGGAGCGGGCTAATTATAAACTTGCCCGTGTGGGGTACTTTGAAGAAGTGGGTAAACCCCGCATGTATCGAGATGCCTACCGGAACCGTATCATTCCCGTGTTCAATATGCGGGCTGCAGCCATGTCCGAGGCGGAAGCCTTGCTGACTTATTCCAGCGAAACTGACTTGTGGGAAGGTAATGTCAACGTGTCGCTGTACAACATTTTGGGGACAGCCCGCGACCTACAACTGGAAGGTTATACAGCCGCAGATTCCCGCCGTCTGGATGGCTCTTACAAGGAACCCTGGATTTTTGGCTCTGCCTGGAACGTTATTGCCCGCGGCTATTTTGACGAAGATTCCTCAACCCGCGAAGCTTACGGCGAAGTGGGCATTAGCCGCGATATCGGTTTTGATTTTACCATTGGGGTCTTTGTAGGAATCGGTGATAATGAAAAGACGTCCTCGTTGGAGTTGACCTACACGTCCCTTGACCGGTTTGCTTTACCTCGTAGCGGAACCAAATTTTATGGACTTGCCTCTTGGAATTTTTCTCGTCCCGATTCCCTGGATCATTACTTGAAGGTGCGAGGCTCCCTGGTGCGCTATGTACCGGTTTACGCAAACTGGATTACAAGATTCAGTGGTGCCGCCGGTGGAATATTCGCTCCCGATGCTGACCTTGATCGTCAAGATCTATTTGCCTTGGGAGGCATGAACGATTTTCGTGGAATGGATTATCGATTCCTGCGTAGTCGGGCCTATGGCTATACCGAGTTCGCTTTGCTTTGGCAGGATGGTTATGACCTGAGCATTGAAGGCTTCTATATGCCGGGCTTGTATCGCGCTCCTCGTCCGGATCATGGCTGGAAGCGTGAACAGGAATACGGCTTGGCCTTTACTCAGTATCGCAAGAATTGGAGCGTCAATTTTTATTATGCCCTTCGCAATGGCGAAAGCTACTTGGATGGTATTGTGGGCGTCGGTGTCAAAACGCTGTTCTAGAATTTGAATTGAAAAAGAAAAAAGGCTTGAGTGGAAAACTCAAGCCTTTCGCATATCCGAAGGTAGAAAATGTTAGAACCAGTAGGTTACAGTAAACTGCATCTGGTAATTCTGAATATCGACTTCGGAAGAACCGAGGGGGCCCAGGTCTAGATCGTCAAACACATTGGTAAGACCGAGAATGTAACGGAAGCCTACGTCAATGTTCGGGGATACGTCATAGCCGAGACCGAATACCAAGCTGAATTCAAAGGTGTTCTTCTTGTACATGTCGTCGAGGAGGTTGCTTGCTGCGCTAGATGCTCCGTAGCCATAGTCATAGTCATAGTCGTTCCAACCATAGTCGTCATCGTCCCAATCATCTTCGTAGAGACCGCTGCTAGAAACATCCCAGGAACCAGACAGGATCAAGGCAATCTGCGGACCTGCTTCTACGTAGAGGTTCATGACTGGGGTATAGTGGAAGAGAACGGGAACGTCAATGGCCCATGCGGTGTAAGAAACATCGTCGTTACCAACGCGACGCAGGTCCAAGGTGACTTCGGGGATGACGGATGCCTTTTCGGAAAGGGCAATCTTTGCTGCAACACCGGCGTTAAAACCTACGCTCATGCCTCCGTCAGTGGTGGCTTCACCAGACATACAGTCGGTAAGGTTAAGGGCTGCGTGGCCGCCAAACTAAATGTTCTGTGCGCTGGCGAAAGATGCTGCACAGGCGGCTGCTACTAGAAGTTTTTTGAACATAAGTTCTCCTTGTTTGATTGGTTAGCGAAATGTAGATCGTTTATTTCTTCTTTGTGAATTTAAGTGAAGACATTCCGTTTGTAGTTTGAACTTTTACTACATAAACTCCCTGATTTAGGATTTCTAAATTCATGACGGGATATTCAAAACCTGTTTTAGAATAAACCTTATTTCCGAGGGCGTCATATATAACGATTGACTTTACTTCGTGGATGTCGCCTGTGTAAATGAGGTTGTTTTCCGCAAATTTGACTGTTACACTGGCGTTGTCTAAAATTTTCGCAAACGAAGCCTCGCTGGTATCCTTACCAGGATCTATAGTTGGTTCTTCCTTGTACATGTCCGGGTTGTATGTTGCCACAATTTTATAAATGGTGGTCTTGCTGCTATCTGCGGAATGGAAGTCAAAGTCAATGGTGTCGCTTAAGTCATATTCATGGAAAATTTTATAATTCTCAGAATAGGATTTATGTGGGCCGGCAAAAACGATGGTTGCTCGCTTCAAGTTTATTTCGAAGGGGAGGTCTACGTGAACAATCTTGTTTTCCTGATCAATTTTACCTTCAAAATATGCAAGCCCGGCTTCGATAAAGAATGACTTTAGTTCGGCAACATCCTGTTCTTCAGCCTTGTGAACAACATTTGCTGAAAGAACTGTTCGTTTGTTGATTTCATTGTAGGTTATAATTGAAAGTACACTTCCCTGACCCCATACGGGGTAATCGTAGTTTGTGGGTTCATAAGAATATGTGGCGAATGGATTGGGCATTGCGACATAGAGGTCATAGTCGCTATAGTTTATACTTGACCTTTTATCAGCCAGGTTTATGCTGAACTTTTGACTCGTTGCGTTGGAAGTTGCTGCAATGGCAGAGAAATTTTTGTTGTCGGTGAGGTCTACAACGTAAATGCCAGAGACGCTGTTATCTGGCCAGACCTTTGGCTGTCTAACAACTTTAAGGGCATAAGTCTTTTTATCGTAGTCTTTAGTCAGTGTAGCATACATGCCGGATGTACCGTACATTTTCCCGGTAATAGTCAAGGTGATGTTCGTATCGGGAAGAGAAAATGTTCTTTCGCAATTTCTCCAAAAGGTGTTCTCGACTAAAAAATCATCTCCTGAACCGCAGGCAAACAGTTTTGCAACGGGCGTTCCCTTGTAGGGAAGGTCGTAAATAATCTTTCCCGTGTCGTTGGGAGATTCCGGGTCATAAATGGTTCTTGGGTAGATGTATTCCTGTTTTGCTGTGTCGATCATGAGCAATTGGCTCAAGTAGTTGTTTTCTTCTATGACGTCAACAAATTTGAATTTGTAATAGTGAATAGGACTTCCGTTTTGTGCAATGACTTCTACAACTGTGTTTTCTAGATCGATGGGGGTATTGAACAAGTCAACACTGATTGGCTCGCCATTCTTATACCAATTCCTTTTCGCCAAGCCGGAAAATTTTAATCCGGCGTAGTTTGAATTTGATCTGCCGGCACTGTATCGGCCATACAAATTATGACGAATGGAATCTGGTACCCATTTGTAAAGCTTTAACTCGACCAACCCTGTGTCGCCAGAATTTTGGGGATGGGTGATTTTTGTTCCCTCTGTGCAGTATGTGCCTTGTTTAGCCAAGGTACTTTTTGTAACATCAATAATGGGGGAGTCTGAATATGTTTGGTACCACTGATAAACTTTGCTTTCTGAACAGAAGTCAAAAACATTGACAATTGCCGCATTGGTATCGCCTGGGGTTCGGCTTATGTTTAGGACGATGTCTTTGGTGCTGAGTCCGCTTTTGGACTTGAATGTATAGGTAACAGGCCCCTTGCTAAAATCTTGTGCGGTACTGGGAGTGACCGAACTGTATAATCCCGTAAAGTAAGGGGTTATGCTTTCCATCTTTGCAGTGAACGGTACCGTGAAGTAGATGGTGTCGTTGCTTCTGACGTAATTGGTATAATCGCTTGTCACGTTGGCTTTTGTAACGATAACATCACTTGGGCCGCCAATGGCAATAGAATTGATGGATACACTACATTCCTTTGTAGAGGAAGTTTGTGCCTGGAAGGCTATTTTAGAGTAGTCACATTCGATTGACAACGCCTGACCACTTGAGAAGGCTCCGATTTCGTACCAGTAGCCGTCGTAATAGCCATAGGCGGCAAGACTGTTGCTTCCACAGGTACCGCCGTAATTGACGATGCCGGTAAGGTAACCTTCGCATGTTTCATTCGGGGTGACTGTCAAGCCAGAGGAGAACTCTGAACCGGTGATGGTTGTGGTCACGTAGCCTTTTTCCTTTACCCAAGGAGTCCAGGATTTCTGGTCCAATTCAAACTTGGCGTTGGTGGTGGTGTAACCGTCTGTCTTTTCGTAAAAACTGAGGGATACCGATGCGAAGGACATGCCTGCGGCAAGACCTAGCGTTAAGGCTATTTTGCGACAATCCATAAAAACTCCAGAGTTCAGTCTTTACAAATGTAAGTTTTTTTTTACAAAAACAAGGGGTTTGGTATACCTAGCAAATACTAAAAAAAGAAATCCTTGTTACACAAGGTCCTTCCTAAAAAATTTTACGTCAAAAAAGGGCTTTGTTAAAAATTTGGATGTCATATGATTCAATGTGAATCATATGGGATGATTTCTAGATCAATCCCGCCATGTATACCGGCAGGTAGGTGAATCCGTCCTTGACTTCCAAATTCTTTGTGTAGACGATGAACTTGTCCCTCAGCTTTAGCTGGGGGAACACGAAAGTCAATTTTTTTTTTTTTGTCTGTTTATTTTACCGAAAAATGAAAATCTTTTTGGCTAGTTTTTCACGAATTTTAAAAATCTTTAGCAAAAATCACGAAAAATACAAATCTTTTTGTATGTTTCTTCACGAATTTTAAAAATCTCTCTTTTTGTAGAGGGGTTTATTCGTTGTCGTCTTCCAACTGCTCCCCGATGGAGCGGAACATCGGGTCCCATGTCATTTTGCCGGCGTCATCCGGGCGCGCCCATTCGGCTTCGCCATCGTTCATCCACATTCTAAGCTTAGTCATTTTAACAGTACAAGAGGTTTCGTCACCGGTAACGTGGATCCAATATTTAAAACTGAGGTTTAATTTCTGAGCAGAGACTGAGCCATGCCCATTGTATGTTTGGATGTTGCCCGTTACAACCGACATGGCCTTGAATTTCTCTGTCACCAGTTTTCCTTTTTTTGTTCATCCTTGGCAATAGGAATTTTTTCATAAGGTTTTCCTTGCGTATAATTTTTACACTTTCTTTGTTAGGGGAAACATCTGCAGGTTGATTCGAAACACTTGATTGATGTTCTTGGCGGCGGAAGTGATGGCTGTGATTCGGTCGCGACAATCCTCCAGTTCGGCGGTTACTTTCTTGTAGGTTTCCTCATCGCAGCCGCAGGTGATTCCTAGAAAGTGGCGTTCGTCCTTTGAAAACTTGCCGATGGCTTTTTCGGCGAGAGCTGCCATTTGACGCTGCATTTCGCGCATGGCGCGGGGGAGGCTTTCCTTGGAACCGGTCACGTTGGCGTCCGTTTGCGTGTAGCGACCCTTTTCATCTTTTTCCAGGAAGCCGGCTTTCACCAAAAACTGCAGAGTGTTTTCAACATCTTCAGCGCAAATTTTTTCGTGGCAGACATCTGCGATTTTCTTGGATCTTGCTCCTGGCATCAAAGGGGCCAATTCACGAAGGACAGGGTACTTCCAGGATTCGTAAAAAACATAAGCATCGGCATCGATAATGCGGGCTTTTGACTTGCGGGCCTTTTTGCGCAATTCCAAAGTCAGTGCTTTCCGGTCGGCTTCGTTAGTGGTGTTGTCTATGGCGACCATCAGCTCAAAGAAATCCTGTTCGCTGACGGACAACTTCATTACGGCTGCAACGAATCCCGCCCTTTTCTTGCTTAGCTTGCTTTTTCCGTCGCAAACAAGCTTTAGGTAGTTGGGGGAGGCAAATCCTGCTAATTTGTTGAATTCACGCCAGGAGAAAGCGGAATGTTTTTTGCGTTCCTCAAAATAATCCCTGATGTAATCTCGATAGTCACTGTATCCAAAGATGGGTTTCATGGATTTGAATATAGTTTTTTGATTTGTCAATTCGGATTTTGAAAATGTGCAGCGAAATTGACTTTGGAATAAATTCTTGAAAAACGTTTTTCTATATGATTCACGATGAATCATATAGAAAGTGAAAAATGCCAGTGAGGTAAAGAATGCGAAGAATGTGCGGGACTACAACAGTGTTTAACGCCCTCAAAAAGCCTAAATTTAGGGTATGAAGATTTTTTATTCGCTGGTATTAACGATGGCCTTGTTTTTTGTAGCGCTTGGCTGCTCCGAAAAGGAAACGGCGGGCAATGCCACGGAACCCAATACGATTGGCGAGATTGAATCGTCTAGTTCTGTGGCGGTGGTGCCGCAAAGTTCTTCAGAAGTTCATGAGATCATCTTCACCACAAAACCGTCTAGCGAAAATCTTCTCGGTAGAACAGTTGTGCGTGTTTATCAAGAAGAACAGGGTGCGCAAGGTACATGTACCGTGGGTGAAATCGTCTTTACTGCTGCGTTCAAGATTGTAGGCAGGGGCGTGCTTAGTTATTCAAGTGCCCAGTCGGTCGCTTCTTACGACATGTGTGATTCCCTATGGAAGGATATTTCTGAGGAATGCTTTGCTGACGATGCAATCTTGCTGGACGAAAATGAAAACTGTAATGAAAAATCTTTCGATGTCCTGTGTCGCATAGAACGGACTGGCGAACGTAATTTTGATCATGAACTTTCTGAATTTGAAAGACGCTTTGTTTCTGCTTGCGACAAGTTGGCTGACGCGAATTCTGGGAAACCGGCATCTGGACATTTTGAATCCGCCGTACTTCCCGATGTAGAATCTTCAGAAATTTCTAGCGGTTATGAGCCGATGGTAAGTTCCTCCAGTGAAGATCCTTTTTATGAAGAAAAGGAACCTTACAGTTCCTCAGCAAGATCCTATTCTATGGAAGAAATCTATGCGGAAGAAGGTTCCATGACTCCGGAAGAAATTCTTGCATCATACAAACCCGAAATAAAGGTTGATTCCTCTGCACATCAATATGGACATGGGGAACCCTGGTATGAAGTTATCTTTACGGGAGAACGAACCTTTGTTCATGAATACTATGATGAACATGGTTGGCGTGCGTGTGTTGTTTATGTGGATGAACCGCAAAATGGTCTTGAATTACATATTTTGGATGATGATTATATAGCCTCCTTCCAACAGTATTTGTCCTTGAATGATGGGGTCGTAAAATCTGTGGAACGCCTTTTAATTTCCTCCAATAATCATGAATTGGTTGATGAAGAATATGTCCCGAAATTTAGTAGCCAATGTGCAGAAAATGAGGGCGAATTGACAGACCATCTGCAGGACGATAAATACAGATATTGGACCTGCGATAGAATTTTAAAGCCTTCTGTTTCTGCGAAGCATTATCTGTACGAACGTGCGCTGGAACTGAAAACCAATTGTGCGGAATAAGAAAGTTTTTTTCGTGTCTAAACTCTAGACAGTCTTTAATTTATTGATTTGTTGCCGGAAATACCTACTAGGTTGTTAAAATAATTTGAAAAATATATGTTTGTAACATATGGAATCTAATGTTCATAATCTGCGTTCTTGGTCTGTTGCTTACAAAAATGCTCTTGAGAAATGGCGAGAGGAATCAAAATTTCTGTTTGATAATCCCGACGACGCTGAATTCATGGAGCATGCGTTTGAAAGGACCTCCGAAAAAGAACCATACAAGGAAAAGGAAATTTGGTAAGGTAAAATCAATCTCGGAATATTTTCTTTTGAAAATTCTAAGCAATTATGATTAGAAATATCATCCGAAAACTAATGGCCTTTGTTACGGCGTTTTTTGGACGGACAAGTCCAAGGTGTTTTCGGGTGTGTTTGCTTGTTTCTGGTCGGTTCAGCATATTGCCTGTGCCTATGGTACAGACGATGGCTTAGAATGTGACGATGATTGTCTTTACGATCCCGTAGTCGATACAGTTGCCACGTTGGGTGATTTACCACCTTGTGGCTATATCGGAAAGAATGACGATCCAACGTCTGAAGAATGGATGGAAATGTGGCTGTTCGTTACCGAGGATAACGGTTGTGAAAATGTAGGGACGAACCGCTACGGATTCAACGCCGTTCCTGCTGGTAGTTATTTAGAAAAATCCGACGAACTTTCCCTTCTAGGACACTTGACCCGTTTTTGGTCAAACGATAACTACCGTGGTAAAATCGTGGCGGAATCCTGGATTATGGATTTTGGGGGCGGTAATTCCTTCGGAAACGAAACTGCAAATCCCGATTGGCGAATATCCGTCCGTTGTATAAAGGATATGGAATGAGAAACTTTTGTGGCGAAAATGTTTAGAATGTAATTGAAGAAAATCGTGTTTTATTACATTTAGAATGAGGCTCAATTATGAAGTTTGGTTTTTGGAAAAGTTTGATGACTGCTTGCTTGGCGACTTTTGCCACGTCGGCATTGGTTGCTTGTGGCGGTGACTCCAGCTCCTCTGCGGAATCAGGAATTTCCAGTGATTCCGGCCCGAGCGAAGAAGAAATTGCCCAGCGTTGCTATGAAAAGTTCGGTACGACGGAAAACGATACCTGGGCCGAAACCCTTTCGGGAAACGAATTCATGAGCAAGCAGGTTTGCGAAAGCATTTCGGAATACATGAGCTACCAGCTTGCTTTCTATGCAAGGTGCACCTCTGCGGATTATAATTCTGCAAAGAACCGCTTCGATATCGAGGTCATTACAGAACAGAGGTATATGCATATCTGGGCGGAGATGGATGGTTGCAGCTATAAGCTGGGTACCGATGGTGACATGGAACCGCTTATTGCCAAGGGTCGCCAGTGGACTTTGGATGACTGCCTTTGCAAGGAAAATGCTGAAAAGACTCTCTATCGAGAAATCAAACCCGAGGAAAAGGTGGAGTCATCTAGCTCTTCCGAGAACGTGGAATCCAGTTCTTCTAAGGATGTATCCTCCTCCAGTGTCCTGAACGGCAGTGCCGGAGTTGAAGGATCCAGTTCCTCTATCGAAAAGGTCTCCAGCAGCAGCCAGCCTGCAGTAGGCGAATTTGTGAAGATTGGCAACCAGGAATGGATGACTAGGAATCTCGATGTAGATGTAGAAGGAAGTTCCTGCTACAACGACAAGCCGGAAAATTGCGAAAAATATGGTCGCATTTATACATGGTCCATGGCCATGGACATTGACATTTCCTACGACAGAAAGAAGTACGGTGAGACTAAGGAACCTCACCAGGGAATTTGCCCCGAAGGTTCACACTTGCCAAGCCATGAGGAATGGAAGCAACTGAATGAATTCATCAAGGCAAATCCGGAATACCTGACCTATTTCCAGAACCAGTACGGCGGAGCCTACGATTACAAAGGTTTCTACAGAAGTGTCGGCTCCGAGGTGACTTTTATAAGTTCTACAGAATACGATGTATCTGGATCATCATCCCTCTACGAATATGCCTGGCTTTGGTACATTCACGACAACCACATCTATTTTTATAAAGATAACGGTCATAAATACACTGGCGCCTATGTCCGTTGCGTAAAGGGCGAACTCTCTCCCAACACAGTTCCGTCCTCGTCATCTGGCAATGCCACGCCGGTTCTCGAAGTAGCCGAAGGCTGTAACGACTATGGCTACAACAGCAACTGGGAATACCTGAATCCGGATGTGGAATACGGCTGCATCTTTGACGAACGTGATAGCCATTATTACAAGACTGTCTATGTGGGCGATCAGCTGTGGATGGCCGAAAACCTGCGCTATGAGGCTGCCGTCGGTAGTTCCTGGTGCTTTAACGATGAACTAGACGAATTCGGCGATTGCAACGTGTATGGTCGTTACTATGGCGGCAACGCCATTGCTACAGACGACCCCATCTGCCCCGAAGGTTACCGTGTACCTAGCCAAAGTGATGTAAACAAACTTATTGAGTACATGAAGAATCAAGAAGCCGGTGTAGAAATTTTCATGGCAAAGACGAATCTGTGGGATCTGCCCAATGAAAATGCTTTTGAAGGAAACAATGCTACCGGACTTACTATGCTGCCGGGCGGCCTTCGTGGCTACGA
Source organism: Fibrobacter sp. UWH6 (assembly GCF_900142465.1). Classification (NCBI taxonomy): domain Bacteria; kingdom Pseudomonadati; phylum Fibrobacterota; class Fibrobacteria; order Fibrobacterales; family Fibrobacteraceae; genus Fibrobacter; species Fibrobacter sp. UWH6. Next base: position 65,262 of record NZ_FRAX01000011.1, on the reverse strand, counting down.
CAACGGACGTTTCTATGAGACCGGCGTTTACGCGGACTATACCCACCGATTCCACATGTGGTTAAGCGACAAGTATAACGGCCTTGTTGGCAACTATACCTTCTTGTTTAGCAACATTACCCAGTGGGGCGGCTCTTATTCCATTACTGATAAGGAACGTGGCTTCGGTATTCCCGTCCGTTGCATTAAGGAGTAGCTTTGAGTTACACCGGCGTCTTGCTTTTTTCGCCGGCGATTTCGCGAACCAGGCGAGGCACCAGATAGCCAGGAAGCTTGGTGCGGATTTCTTCGATAAGGGCCTTTGCCTTTTCGTCGCTGACTTCGTAGTGGGCAACGCCCTTGGCGTGGTCCAGCTGGTGCAGGTAGTAGGGGAGGACGCCCTGCTCAAAGAGCTTACGTGAAAGCTTGGTCAGGGTGTCCGCGTTGTCGTTTACGCCCTTCAGCAGAACGCTCTGGTTCAGCAGCGTCCAACCGCTGTATCTCAGCTGACCGAAAATTTCCATGCTGCTTTCGTCCAGTTCGTCGGGATGGTCCACATGGCTTACCAGCACGCAGTCAAATCGGGCGGGGAGGTCTCGCAGGAATTCGAAGTGCTGCTGCACCAGGTCGGGGCGCATTACGGGCAGACGGCTGTGGATGCGTAATGTTGTTACGCTGGAGTGGTCTGCGATGGACTCGACCAGGGCCTCGAATGATTTGGGGCTCAGCATCATTGGGTCGCCTCCAGACAAAATCACTTCCCAGATATCGGTGTGTGTGTCCAGCCAGGAGCCGACCTCGGCTGCAATATTCGGAGAACCTTGGAAGGGGTAGTTCCTGCGGAAGCAGAACCTGCAGCGGACACCACAAGTGGCGGTCGTTACGATAAGGGCTCTGCGGTCGTATTTCTGGATGACGCATTCGCTCTTGCCTGCGTCCAAGTCGCCGACTGGGTCCATGACGAAGCCGGGAATGTCGGCATATTCCTCTTTCGTGGGGAGCACTTCCCGCAATAGGGCCGCCGGTTCCTTGGCGTTCTTGATCAGGTCTGCGTAATGCCTGGAACAGCAGAAAGGGAACGAGGGGGCGTGGTCCAAGTTGGCCAGATAGGGCGTATTTGCAATCAAAGTCGCAAAATCCAGGCCTAAATAGTCCAAAAAGTCAGAAATTTGTGTGAATACAAAAGCGGGGTGTTCCATTATATTACTAAATTTAGAAACATAAAACACAAAAAGAGGATAATATGGGTACTGTAAGCACCAACGAATTCCGCAAGAAGCTCAAAATCATCGTCGACGATCAGCCGTACGAAATCATTGAAAACCAGTTCGTGAAGCCGGGTAAGGGCCAGGCTTTCAACCGCGTTCGTATCAAGAACCTGGTTAACGGCCGTACTCTCGAACGTACCTGGAAGAGCGGTGACACTGTTGAAGAAGCAGATGTGACCTTCACCGAAATGACTTATCTCTACAATGATGGCGAAACCTGGTTCTTCCTGGACAACGACACTCAGGAAACCATGGAAATCCGTAAGGAAAGCATGGGCGGCTGCGAAATTTGGCTCCTCGACGGTGCTACCGTTGAAGTGACCTGGTGGAAGGACCCGAAGTCTCTGGCTACCATCCCCGTCGAAGTTATTCCGCCGACCTTCGTTGACCTCATGATCATCGACGCTCCTCCGGCTGTCCAGGGCAACACCAGCGGTAACGTTCTCCGTGAATGCACCGTTGAAACTGGCGCTAAGGTCATGATTCCGCTGTTCATCGAAAACAACACCAAGATCCGCGTGGATACCCGCGACGGTTCTTATTTGGAACGTGCCAAGTAATTCGTCGGGATGGAAACCTCCGATAACTTGGCACTTCGTCAGGTAAGGAGAGCGTACTTTCAGACTGGATCTTGAGAAAAAAAGCCCCGTGATAAACGAGGGCTTTTTTGTTTAGGTTCAATTTTATGTGGTGGGGCTTGAGAGGTTATTTCAATGCGGTGCGGAATGCTTTGGCTACGGCATCCGGATTGTCGGATTTCAGCCAGCTTAGGGTTTCTGTTCCGCGATAGCTCCAGGCGAAGATGTTGTCGATGGCGGCCTTGCGGCTTTCTTCGACGGCGATGGCGAGGTCGTTTTCACGGCCTGCTTCGATTTGATAGGCCTTGATCCACATCTGCACGTCTTTGCCGAATTGCTTGGCGACGTCGGTCAACTTGCGGGCGGTTTCGGCGTATTTTTCGCGGACCCATTCCTCGGTAGCTCCCTTTTCCCAGTAAGGGTCGCTGGCCACTTCGTCTACGGATTCCAGTCGGGCCACCTTGCTCCAGTCATCAAGGCCTGCAGGGAACCAGGGGGGCAGCATGCAGACGCAGTTGCGCTTGCCGCGGGCGTGAACGTCTTCTGTCATTTCCTTCAGGAAGTCAATAAGGCTGTCTTCGCGGAACTGAAGGACGTCTCGGGCTTGATCCTGCTGCATTTCATCAAAGGGGGCGGCGGGCATATCGTAGCCGAAACGTTGGCGGAACTTGGCGCAGCAGACGGGGCAGCGGCAACTCCAGTTGCTGAGACCGCCCTTTTCGAAGTAGAAGTGGGGCTCATCCCAGAAGATGGTGTCTACGGCGGTGTTGCAAACGGTTTCAATCCACTTGTGCATGTATTCCCTGAACTTGGGATTGCTGGGACAGGCTGCAACCTTGGGTTTCCCGTCTAGAGCAACCTGGCACATACTGTGGTCGCGGGCGGTCAATTCCGAATAGGCTTCTCCGCCAAACACGCGGCCGATTCCCCAGGGGTTCACGTAGACCTTCAGTCCGAGGTTGGCGGAACTGTCTACGATTTCCTTCATGGTGCCGTAATAATACTGCTGGTCTTCTTCACTCCAGGTGTGGAGTACTGCGTTGAATCCTGCGGCCTTGATGTCGGCCATGTCGGCAAGAACATGCTTAGGGGAGCGCACGCCAAAGTAGCTTACGCCTTTTACTTTTACTTCCATCATTTTCTTTAAGGTCTGACTTTTTAAGTCGGATGAAAAAATCTAATTGTTACTGGCCCATTGGGGGGATCCGTTACGGACCAGGACTAACTCCAGTGTCTTGTGCCATTCTTCTTCGCTGACCGGCTTGCGGATCCAGTAGAAACCGTTTTCTTCGCAATCCTTGTCGGGGAGGGGCATGGAGTCGGGGACCAGTTCCACAATCCAGGATTCGGGGATGCCGTCGTGAAGTTTCTTGCTGAAAATCAGGTTTTCGGCCTTGGGGCGGTCGGCATGGTCCAACACGATGAGGGCCGGGGATTCGCCAATAATCAGAGCCGATTCCAGAAGGTTCGTGGCATCTTCGATGGTATTGCAGGTGTAAAGGGTAGCATCTTCGGACAGTTCATCGTGCTCCAGCAGCCAACGGAATGTCCATTGGCTCAGCTTATCCAAGCTGCCTGGTGAAGACGGTGAAATGAAAAAAATGTGACCCATTGGCTAAAATGTAAAAAAAGATAAAGCAAATTGTTCCGAAATTGGCGATTTTCCTCCGTAAAAACTACATTGTTATTGGAATCAGGTATGAGGGCGGAGCCTGCGGCTCCCTTCAGCGGTGAGCTATGAGCCGTGAGCTAGATAATCGCGCCAAAGGCGCCTTACTTTAACTCAATACACATTGCTCGCAGCTCATCACTCTTTAACCTTTAAGCTATTCACTCTTCATTGTTAATTGCTATGCTCGATCTTGGTGAATTTCGTTTTATTGACGCTCTTTTGAAGGATGCCGCCCCCCTGGAGGAACGTTCTCCCGGTAGCCGTACTTGGCTCGGGGTGGGGGATGATGCCGCCATTCTTGACGGATGGCTTGCTACCAAGGACCTTTCCGTTGAAAACACCCATTTCCGTCTTGATTGGTCGACGCCGGAACAGGCTGTAGAAAAGCATATCGTTTCAAATGTTTCGGATATTTCCGCCATGGGCGGGCGTCCCCGTATCGCCTTGCTGGGGCTTTGCCTGAATCGTCATTGGTCTGACGAAATCAAGACTAGAGTGCGTGTCGCCCTGGCCGAGGGTTTTGCCAAACGTGGAATTACCTTGATCGGGGGTGATACCGTTTCTGGCGAAGAGGGGGTGTTCTCCACAACACTTCTCGGCGAATTGGCCGGAAGTAAACCTCTTCTACGCTCGGCGGTACAGCCTGGAGATAACTTGTATGTAAACGGAACTCTGGGCAAATCTGCTGCGGGGCTCTGGCTTTTGATGAATCATCCGGAAGACCGCGAAAAATTCCGATCCCTGGTGGAGTATCATCTGGCTCCCCGTATTTGCGAGAGGGCGGGGGCTGAGTTGGTAGGTCTACTGAACGGTGCGTCTTGTGCCTGTATGGATATTAGCGATGGGCTTTCTTCGGAATTGAATCACCTGGCATTGGCTTCCAGGGTGTCTATTGAAATTGACGAACTTTCCCTGCCAATTGATCCTGAAGTGGTGAAAATGGCTGATTGTTATGGTGTGAACCCTCTGGATTTAGTCCTGAATGGAGGGGAAGAATACCAGTTGTTGTTTGCCAATTCCAGCCCAATAAGTATATTTAATGGATATAATGATGGATTAGGCAAGGTCTACAGGATTGGTGTTGCCCGTGAATGGTCCGGGAATGACAATGTCTGCATGCTTTGCAAGAATGGAGCTAAAATGCCTGTTAAACCGCAGGCTTGGTCGCATTTATGATAAATGGTACTAAAATGAATGTGGGTCAGCTGTTGCTGCGTCAAGGTGTGCTTGACGAAGATCAGTTGGCCCATGCCATGGCGGAACACAAACGCACTGGCCTTATGCTCAGTAAGATTCTTGTTCGACTGGGCATGGTTAGCGAAGATACGCTAACGAGCATTTTGGGTGTGCAGATGCAGTCTTCCACCAAGATGCGTATTGGTGAAATGCTGATCGCTCAAGGTTATATCACCGATGAACAGCTGAACAAGGCTCTAGAAACTCAGAAGACCACAGGTAAGCGTCTAGGTCGTACCTTGGTGGATCTGGGCTTTATGCCCGAAGAACGTCTTATTGAAATTCTTTCTAGGCAGTTCGAAGTTCCTTACGTAAAGCTGGATACGTTTAGCATTGACTCCGAGGCCTACACTTACCTGCCTGAAGATATGTGTAAGCAGTACAAGGTATGTCCTTTGTACATGCAGAAGGGTGAAGACGGAATGGGTCAGGCCCATAGCATCCTGACACTTGCTATGACGGACCCCACCAACATGCGTACCATTAGCATCATCAAGTTCAAGGTGAAGATGGACGTGGACGTGGTGATGGCTTCCGATGCCGATGTGCAGAAGGCCATCGAACGAGTCTATGCTGGCCATGGTGGCGGCACCGAAGAATCTTTGGCAGACCTTATCGGTGATTCCAAGGATGGTGAAGAACTTGAGACCGTGGAACGCGGTCAGGGCAACCAGGAAGAAGAACTGAGTGACGAAGAAGGTCGCCAGGTCGTTAAGATCGTGACCACCTTGATTCACGAAGCTATTGCCCGTAAGGCTTCCGATATTCACCTGGAACCTCAGGAAACCTTCCTGAAGCTCCGCTATCGTATTGACGGTGACCTGCAGGTCATGTCTCCTATTCCGGCTCGTCTGATGCCGCAGATTTTGTCCCGTATCAAACTGCTTTCCAAGATGGATATTGCTGAAAAGCGTAGACCCTTGGATGGTCGTTTTACGGTGCGATACAAGGGTTCTGAAGTTGACCTTCGTGTGTCTTCATTCCCCATCTCTCTCCGTAAGCGCGGTGTCTGCGAAAAGATCGTTATGCGTATCTTGAACCCCAACTCCGGTCAGTTCCCGCTGAAGGATATGGGCTTCGATCCTCGCGTGCTCAAGCAGTTTATCGACGCTATTAACGCTCCTAACGGCATTGTGCTTGTTACTGGTCCTACGGGTTCCGGTAAGTCTACTACGCTTTACGCATCTATTGGTGAAATTCTTGATAGTACTATTAACATTTCTACCATGGAAGACCCTGTGGAATTGAATATCGACGGCGTCAACCAGGGGCAGATCAACAATGCGGCCGGGTTTACGTTTGCCGCGGGCATTCGTGCCTTGCTCCGTCAGGACCCTGACGTGATCATGATCGGTGAAATGCGTGACCAGGAAACTTCTTCAATGGCTATCGAAGCCGCATTGACGGGTCACTTGGTCTTTAGTACGTTGCATACAAACGATGCTGCTGGTGCATTCCCCCGTTTGCTGGAAATGGGACTGGAACCCTTCCTTGTGTCTACCGCTATCAAGGGCGTGTTGGCTCAGCGACTTGTGCGTCGTATCTGTAAGTTCTGTAAGGAACCGTATGAAATTTCCGAATCCCTCCGCGAAGAATTGCACTTGTCTCCGGATATGCAGTTCTATCATGGTAAGGGTTGCGATAAGTGCGACGGTTCTGGTTACAAGGGTCGTGCGGGTATCTATGAATTCCTGGTGCCTAACGAATCTGTTCGTAACTTGATCATCAAACGTTCTTCCGGTGACGTGATTAAGCGCGCCGCTATGCAGGAATGCGGAATGATTACGCTTCGTATGGATGGTATTTCCAAGGCTCTGCAGGGTATTACAACTCTGGAACAGGCTCTGGGTGCATCTACTGCCGACGATTAATAGTTCCGTAGATGTATTGCAAAACTTAGATGTCGGGACCCATGGGTCTCGACATTTTTGCTATCTTGCGAGTCCTAAAAAGTCAGGAGAGGTAAATGGCAAATATTGTGGACAATGGTGTGTTGGACCGGGAACTGAATCCGGAACAGGCTGCTGCAGCCAAGAAAATCCAGGGACCCATGCTGATTCTCGCTGGTGCTGGTTCGGGAAAAACCCGTTGCATTACCTATAAGATAGCCCATCTCGTTTCTGCCCACAATGTGGAGTCCGATCGTATTTTGGCGGTGACCTTTACCAATAAGGCCGCTCGCGAAATGAAGGAACGTATTCACAAGCTTCTGGATTGCAGGATGAGCTTCAGCTGGATGGGAACTTTCCATTCTGTTTGTCTTCGTCTGCTGAAACTTTGCCTGTCCAAGGAATCCGTAGTGGCCGCTATGGCCGGCTCGGGGGGTAGGTGGTACGACGGTAACTTCTCCATTTATGACGATGATGATCAAAAGCGTATCCTTAAAGAAATTCTTAAGGCTGACGGTGATGAAAATGTGGAAGCCGCTGATGTAAAAAAGGCTCACGCCGCCATTTCCAAGTTCAAGAATTCTATGATGGTGGTAGGGAACAGTACCTTGTTGCAGACTCCGGAAGTGGCTCGCAACAATGCTCAGTACCCTGACGAAGAAAAGTACGCCCGCTATTATACGGAATACCAGAAGAAACTTCTGGAATCCAATGCCATGGACTTTGACGACTTGCTGTTCAATACGGTGCTCATGCTGCAGAAGTTGCCCAATTTGGCGAATCAGCTGGCTACCCGTTTTCAGTATGTGGTTGTGGATGAATATCAGGATACCAACGATGTGCAGTATGAACTGCTGAAGTTGCTGATGAATGAACAGCACAATGTGACTGTGGTGGGCGACGACGACCAGAGTATTTATGGCTGGCGTGGTGCCAACATCAAGATCATCCGTAATTTCCATCGCGACTTTGCTCCGGTGACAATCGTCAAACTGGAACAGAACTACCGATCCACATCGAATATTGTCAGAGGCGCAGGGTCTGTGATCGCTCACAATATCCGTCCGCAGGAAATGCAGAAGAACGTGTTTTCCAAGCAGGAGGCGGGTGAGCTGATTCATGTTCGCCACTTTATGGACGATCGCTCCGAAGCTTCTGCCATTGCCGATACTATTGCCAAGGCCGGTCCTGAATCGTATGCCAAGACTGCGGTCTTCTATCGAACAAATTCCCAGTCCCGTTCTCTTGAAAAGGCTTTGAACGATCGACGCATTCCTTCTGTGATTTTTGGTGGAACGCGATTCTGGGACCGCAAGGAAATCAAGGACATTATTGCCTATCTGCGCGTATTGGCCAACGAACGTGATGACGCCGCCTACCTCCGTGTTATCAATACGCCTCCTCGTTCCATCGGTAAGACGACTGTGGAAACGGTCCTGGAAAAGGAACGTAATGGGGAAGGTTCCTTCTGGGAAAATCTGCTGGCCGAAGCCAATGGCCTTGGACGTACGGCTCCCAAACTTAAGGGATTTACAGACTTGGTTCTCGGTTGGAAGGCTTTGGTGGCCGCAGGCGAGACTCCGCTGCCCATCCTTGCCGAAAAGATTATCAATGACGTTGGCTATAAGGAATTCCTCCGTAAGGAAGATGAGATTACTGCTGACGAAAGAATCGCTAACTTGGATGAAATGGTTAACGCCATCCGTGAATTCGATGAAGAACATCCCGGTGCTACTTTGGATGCGTTCCTCCAGGATATTTCCCTTTTGACAGATGGCGACAAGAAGGTGGATTCTTCTAAGGGACAAGTTACCCTTATGACGATTCATATGGCCAAGGGCCTGGAATTCAATACGGTTCATATTGCGGGTTGCGATGAAGAAATTTTCCCGTTGATCCGAATGTCTTCCATGATGTCTGGATCCGAGATGAATGAACAGATGGAAGAGGAACGTCGACTGTTCTATGTGGGATGTACCCGAGCCGAAAAGAAGCTGTTCCTGTATCATGCGGAACGCAGGTTCTTCCAGGGGAATATCCGTCCCTTCGCCCCGTCCCGCTTCCTCAAGGAATTGGATCCGTCTGTTGTAGATTTTGTACCGTGTGAAGATTTCGGATTTGGTGGCGGTTTCAATAGCTTCAATCAGGATTACTCTCAGGGTGGTGGCTTCAGGGCTCCTCGCATGGGAAATCCTCCTCCGCCCATTCCTCGTCGTCCGGGAGCCTCTGGTAGCTTTGGCAGTCGTCCCAGTTCCGGTAGCTTTGGTGGCCGCAGTTCCGCACCTTCTAATTTCGGTTCACGCGGCTTTAGCGGTGGATTCAGTCGCCCTGGCGCTGTTCCCGATTCCATTCGCAAGAACGATAAGCGCATTGTCTACCGCAATCCGGTTTCTGTTCCCAAGCCTGCTCCTGCGGCACCCGCAGGCCCCCGTGTGGTGTACGACGAATTCAGCGAGAATCCGTTCCACCAGGGAGCAAAGGTTCGCCACATCAAATACGGTATCGGCGTGGTTCAGAAATCCTACGGAACTGGAGACAACGCCCGAGTGGACGTCCGCTTTGGAGACGGTGTCACGAGAACCATTATCCTGAAGTACGCATCGTTGGAAGTGGTCTAGAGGGTGAACGATTAACAGTTAATAGTGAAGAGTGAAGAGTGGATGGTGGGCTGTGAGGGTGTGTCATCCCGAGCGAAGTCGAGGGGTCCAGGGACTTAGATACGAATTATGAGTTAAAGTAAGGCGCCTTTGGCGCGATTATCTAGCTCACGGCTCACAGCTCACTGCTGAAAGGAGCCGCAGGCTCCGCCCTTCTCACTCTTTTTACCGTCTACTACCGCCTTCCAACCGTCTACTTCCTACTACCTACTATCTACTTTTTTCTACATTGTTCCTGTATTTGATAAAAAAGAGGCTTTTATGCTTGAACGTGAAGAAGTATTGAAATTGGCTAAGCTTTCTCGCCTGAGTGTTTCTGAAGAGGAAATTCCGGCTCTGAAGGGTCATCTTGACAAGATGCTGAACCAGATGGAAGCTTTGAAGGCATTGAACCTTGCCGATGTCGAACCTATGACTGGTGTCGAAAATGGTGCTACCATTCTTCGCGAAGATGTTCCCATGCAGGGTTTCACCCTGGAACAGGCTTTTGCAAACGCTCCGGCCGTAGAAAACGACCACTTTGCTATTCCCAAGGTCATTGGCGGTTAATCTCTTCGATTTTTAGTCTATGACCGTGCATTGCATAGTTCCTGCCCGCATGGGGTCGTCTCGTTATCCCGGGAAACCCCTGGTCAAGATAGCTGGCAAGGAAATGATTGTACGCACCTTGGAACGGGCCCGTGATGCGGGCTGTTTTGGGACGGTGGTCTGTGCTACTGATTCTGAAGTCATTGCCGATGTAGTGACTAGGGCTGGTTTTGAATGTGTCATGACCGGTCCTGCCCAGACGGGGTCTGATCGTGTGGCTGAGGCCGCTTGCAAGCTGGGACTTGACCTTGTGGTAAACTTGCAAGGGGATGAACCGCTTGTGGAGCCTGCTTTGCTGGCTCAGGTGGCTAGGGAACTGGAATGTCATCCTGATTGCTGGGTGACGGTTGCCTGCCCCCTTGATCTTGCCGAACATCACTTGAACACCGTGGTGAAAGTCCTGGTGAAAGATGGTGTGGCTCTTGATTTTACCCGTGATGTAGACGAGCGATGTCTCGCCACAGCAGATCAGTTATCTGCGGAGTGGTTCCAACATCAGGGTGTATATGCTTATTCTCGGGCTTCCCGCGATGAATTCGCAGCTCTTCCTCAATCCAGCGTTGAATTGGAACGCTCTTTGGAACAGATGCGTATTATTAATTGCAGGACCATACGCATGGTTAAAAGTCCTTATATCTCCATTTCTGTAGATGTACCATCGGACGTGGCTGCCGTAGAGGCTCGTCTAGTCCCTTGATTTTTTAGATTCAGACCCTCGCCTTACGAGAGTTCTTATGAACGGACCAGAAAAAAAGATGGTTTTTCTGTCTTTTGTCCTTTTTGTCATGGGAATCGTTTACCGATTCTTGCCTTGGGGACTTCCTTCGATCGATACGTTCCAGGTCGGAGATCCTGTTGTCATCGCGAATGTTGAAGATTCAACTCATAGGGAATTACGCGGAGACCCGGTTGAAAAAACGGTTTTTGTTGCAGACAAAATAAAAGACAATTCTCAAAAAATGTCCAAAAAGAAGCCGCCAAAAGTTCAATTTCCCATACCGATCAATTCGGCGGATTTAGATATGCTTTGTGCCTTGAAGGGGGTTGGTCCGAAGCTTGCCGAAAAGATTATTGCCCAAAGAGAGTCCTCAGGCCCCTTTAAAAGTGAAAAAGACCTGAAAAAAGTGCCTGGAATTGGCAAGAAAAAGTTGGAGACCATACTGCAAGGGGTAATTTTTGATTAATTTTTTAAATGGAAAACTTTTTGTAAGTCATTGATAGTATGAGTGATAAGAAATTATACATGGGTATCGAGGTGGCTGACGCCTCCCTGAAAGTTGCCGTTTTTGATGTGGATGAACGCCGCGTTCTGAAGACAGCTATTCTCGAGACTGAAACCAGCCCTCTGGATGACGTTTTTGCTTTTGAATCCGTCCTCGAAGGTTGGATGGAATTTGCGAAGATTGAATCCGTAGATGCAGTTTCGGTTACCGTTCCTGCATTCAGGTCTATTGTCCGTCAGGTGTTTGTTCCGGCTGAGGCTGCCAAGACTCTGGACGAATACCTGAAGTGGTACGTTTCCCTGATTACGAATGCTGATCCTGGTGCCTATATCATCGATTACCAGGTCTTGAGCGGAAGCGAATCGCTGGGCTTTACCGTCATGCTGATTGCGGTCCGCCACCAGTGGGTGGACAACATGCGCAAGGGCTTCCGTAACAAGTCCCTCGCACCGAAGTCCCTGGACGTGGATGTTCTTTCTGTAATGAACCTGATGGCCTTTGCAGAAAACATGACTGAACTGGAATGCGTTATTAAGGCTGACTACGCCGGTGTGACGCTGATTTGGCTCACCAAGGATAATCTGCAGGCCCTGCGTTGTGTCTCTACTCTTCCCCTGGTAAACAAGACTAAGGAAGAAGCTTACAAGATCCTTGTCGAGGGCATTGTCGAACAGATTAAGGTTGCCCAGGAAGAAAATTCTGCCATTGTCACCAAGAATGTCAATCTTTGCGGTGAAATGGCTCTGGACCCCGAATTCATGGTATGCCTCAGAAGGGCTCTTCCGGATTGTCTGCTCACATCCATGGATTCTTTCTCCAACATTAGACTTCCGGTGGAAGCTGAAGATTCCGCTGCCGTATTGAGTTGCGCCGGTGCCATTGGTGCAGCCCTTTACGCATTGGAGGGTGTATGATTCATTTGAACTTGATTGATGCCGCTGAACGACTGACTGTGGTCGAGTCCGTTTCTCCGGTTCACGTTACCAGTATCGACGAACTGAAGAAGAAGAGCCGCAAGAAGGCTCTTACGGTTGCCGTTGCCGCTCTGTTTGCCATTGTTGCTTTCAGTGCCTTCCTCAGCATTTGTGGCGTTCCCGCTCCTCTGCAGGGTATTTTCCCCGAGGCTTACTTGTCTCTGATTGGTGCCGAAGATGCAAGCCGCACCGCACTTGTCATGGGCAACGGACAGCGGACTTCCGCAGGTGGTTCGTTGGAAGCACAGGCTGCTGCACAGGCTGCCGCCCTGCGTTACCGCGACAATATGACCGCCAAGCAGGTCGTGGGTGAAATCAATCCTCAGGCTCTGTTTAACAACAAACGCACGGATTACAATTCCTACCTGCCTCTCGAAAAGGTTTCCTTCCAGAAGTCTTCTCTGGGTCAGTTCGTTGCTTTCATGAATTCGGCAACTCCCGAAGACGTGGGCTTCTCTGACTGTATCTACCAGGCTCCCAACTACTTCTACGTTCGTGGTGTGGCTGCTAAGCCTGCTTCTCAGCGCAGCTTCCTGGATCGCATCAAGACGGTTAGCTCCAACTTTAGGACTCCGCCTCTGCCGGAAAACGCTCCTGCAACCGACATTACCGCCTTCGGTCAGTACAACGTAGAGAATGTTAACCTGAATTCTGTCAACAAGTTTGTTTCCGCTGCTGAAGTTGCCAACGAAGTCAAGGCTATAAAGACCTTGGGCTCTACCAACAAGGTAACGTTCAATGGATTCGAAAAGCCTGTTGTTGAAGATTTCGGTGTCTACAAGCGTTTTACCTATCAGGTAACTACTTCTGCTGACTTTAGCGATCTGCAGGCATTTGTCGCTGCCTTTAGCGCATCTCCCATCCGCATGGGCGTTCCGTCTGTAGAAATGAAGTTTGCAAGAAAGGACTTGCTGACTGCCATTCGTTTCGAAATGTTCGTGATTCCGTAATTGGGTTGAACTCATGCCCATTCGCATCACAGGTGGAAATCTGAGGGGACGCAATGTTCCCTCTCCGGACACATCAAAAACTAGACCTACAGCCTCCCGCACGAGGGAGGCCCTCTTTAATATTCTTCAGGGCGTAGAAAATTTCCGTATGCTGGATCTGTTTGCGGGAACCGGTATCATGGGAATCGAAGCCTTGAGTCGTGGCGCCGCCAGCGTGATTGCTGTAGAAATGGCTCATGTGCAAGCCCGCCTGGTGCAACAGGCTTACAAGGCCTTGAATCTTGAATCGAAGTTGACTTTGCTGGAAAGCAATGCCCTGACTTTGTCCAAGGAAACCTTTTGCAAGGAAGAAGGCTTTGACCTGATTTACGCCGATCCTCCTTTCAAGAATATGGATTACCCGGATTTGCGCCCTTTCGTTGATTGGCTGAATCCTGGTGGCGTGGCGGTGTTCGAGGCTCCCACCAAGAATTTACCGGCCTGGGTCAAGGAATCCGAAGAAGCGGGTGAGGCCTCTGTCCGAAAGTATGGCGAATCCTCCCTGGTCATTTTCCGCAAGGCTCTTTAATTGGGGTAGAAATGTCCGAGAAGAATGTTGCTACATCTAGAGTGGCGGTCTTTGCGGGATCCTTTGATCCCTTTACTTTAGGTCATTTGGATATCGCAGAAAGGGCCTGCAAACTTTTTGATGAATTGTGGATACTGCTGGCGGTAAATACCTCCAAGAAGTATATGCTGGCTGGAGACTGCCGTGAATCTCTGGTACGGGAAGCTGTTGCCCATTTGCCCAACGTAAAGGTGGCTTCCTACGAAGGTCTTACTGTAGACTTCATGAAGTCTGTCGGGGCCCAGTTCCTGGTTCGCGGAATCCGTAACGGTATGGACCTGGATTTCGAGCAGAGCGTCTCCTGGAACAACAAGGTGCTTTACCCGGATTGCGAAACCGTGCTGCTTTCCAGCAAGCAGGAACATCTGGCTATTAGCAGTACCGTGGTCCGTGAAATCGTAAAATGTGGAATCGCTGATACCGCTGAAGGTGTCGAGACTTTAAAGAAGTTCCTGCCCGAAAATGTAATTCGGTTTATCACAAAGTCAGCTGTGTGAATTTGCTATTTTTCGTAGTGAAAATTCTTTCGACAATTTATTGAATAGGTAATGTGAAATGCGACCGTTTAGTTTTTTGCCTAAGGTTTTGCGAGTTCTGCTCCTGATCAACGCTGGTGTTTTTGCCGCAGCCTTTGTTCTGGGGGGTGTGCTAGGCTTGCAATTGAACATTCCCGGTGTTGGACCGGGTAATCTTCGCGACTATATCACTTATTTTGGCGCCTATTTCCCCACGGTTCCGTACGAAGCCTGGCGCTATGTGACTTACATGTTCGTCCATGTGGATTTCTGGCATTTCCTGTTTAACATGCTGATGCTCTGGATGTTCGGTTCCGACGTGGTGGACATGATGGGTTCGAAACATTTTACGGGCATGTACATGTTCTGCGGAATTTTTGCTGCAGTGTTCAGCCTGGTTATGTGTGTACTGGGCCTGACCAATAATCCCATTATCGGAGCCTCTGGCGCCTTGATGGGGCTGTTCGTGGCCTACTATAAGTTCTTCCCCAACCGTGTGATTCTCATGTTCATGTTCTTCCCCATGCGAATCAAGTACGCCATGTGGTTTATGGTGGGTATCGACGTGTTCATGGCTCCCTCCGGAGATGGCGTGGCTCACCTGGCTCATTTGGGCGGTGTCGTTGGTGGCTTTATCTATATGCATTTTTACGAACGTGGCTTTGGCAAGATTGGTGGTCTTGCCGACAAGTTTGAACGCGCCGCCCGCAAGGCCCGCGGCCCTAAGTTCAAGATGAATGACGGTGGCCGTGCGGAATCCAGTCGCAGTTCCCGCAAGTCGGACGAACCCTTGGAAGGTGAAGTTTTCTATGTAGACGAAAACAAGCGCATGGACGAAATCCTGAAGAAGGTGAACGAAAGCGGAATCAATTCGCTGACGGACTCTGAACGTAAATTCCTTCTGGATGCAAGCGAAAAGCTTCGCCGCCGTCGGTAGTTTTAAAAATGCGGGTCTCTGTACCCGCCTTGTTTTTTAAAGGTTGAACGAACTCATATGACTAAAAAAATTCTTGGTATTGGAGCTGCCCTGGTTGATGTCTTGGCCAATGTCAGCGAAGAATGGATGGCTGCACAGGGTGTTCAGAAGGGTGGCATGAATCATGTGGATTGGCCCCAGATGGAAAAGTTCCTGGGCGAGTTGAAGAATCCCATTCGCGTTCCTGGCGGTTCTACCTGCAATACCATGGTGGGTATTTCGAAGCTGGGTGGCGATTCCGCCTTTATTAGCCGCGTGGGTGATGACGAACTGGGTCGACTGTTCCAGAATCATCTGAAGTCTCACAATGTGGAAAATCGTATGGGTCTTTCTGACGTGGCTACGGGTTGCGTCTTTAGCGCGGTGACTCCCGATGCCCAGCGTTCTATGTGGACTTTTTTGGGTGCGTCTAACGATATGAAGTCTGAGGATTTCTGCCCGGAACTGTTTGATGGCGTCTCCCTGATTCTTGCGGAAGGTTATAGCGCCTTCGATACCGAAAATTTCAAGAAGTGCTTTACCTTGGCCCGTTCCCTTGGTGTTGAAACCGCTCTGGATTTCAGTTCCTTTGGGGTGGTGGATGCCTGCCGCGGCTTGTTCGATGAACTCTTCGAAAAGAAGATGATCGATATCGTGATTGCCAACGAAGACGAAGCCTTCGCCTATGCCGGTGTCAAGGAAGAGGCCGCTCTTGAAGTTCTTGCCAAGAAGGCCAAGGTGGCTGTGGTTAAGATCGGCAAGCGTGGCGCCTTGATTGCCAAGGACGGCGTGGTGACTCGTGTGGAGGCTGGTGCTGCCAAGGCCATTGATACCACCGGGGCAGGCGACCTGTGGGCTGCCGGTTTCCTTTATGGCTATATGAATGGCTGGGATATGGATCGTGCCGGTAAGTTGGGTAGTGTTGTTTCTAACGAAGTGGTGCAGGTCATGGGTGCCATGATTCCTGAAGAGGGGTGGAAACGCATTAAGTCAACGGAATTGTAGTCTTTTTTACGAAAATTCGGCTGATTTAATCACTCTTTGTAAAAGACAGTTTACGGACTGTCTTTTTTTGATATATCTTTAGTGGTAGTAAAATTGTGTTTTGGAGGCTAAAATGAATCTGGCCAAAAAAGTTTTGTTTGTTGGAATGCTGCTGGGTGTGTCTGCCTGGGCTGAAGAATCCATTTATGTTCGCAATGTGTGCGATACTTTGCTTCATAGTTCGTTTCCCAAGGTGACTTTGAAGATGGCCTATATGGATGAGACCTTGTGGAAAGGTAGCAAGGATTTGAAAACGGCTACTTCTGTCACGCAAACTCGTCATGAAGATATTTGGACTTTAAAGCCTTCTCGAAATACCAAGTACAATTTCCCGTATACGGTAACCGCTTCCTGTAGTGAAACTTATTTCAACGACTATAAGTATTACTCTTGGTTGAGTTCGAGTTCCTCTGGAAGGTGGGAGCAAGGTTCGAGTGACTATGCTACGGTTATTTTGGATATCCATGGCAATAAGATGAATGGTTATGATTCTACCAATACCAATAATCTTCTGGTGTTTGTGGAGGACGGCTTTCCTGAAGATGGATCTTATCGTTCTGGAGAAATTCTTGCGTCTAAAACCTATGAATTCCAGTTTGACTGGTGGTATGCTTCTGTAGCCTATTACCATGTCACTAGAAGGGATACTGTTGTTAAGGGTGGTGAGACCAAGGTGACTACCGCAGGTAAGTATTACTTTGGTGAAAGTGTTGGCATGGATTCTGTAACGGTTGTTGATCAGGCTAAAAAGGCTGTTGCAATTCCGGATTCAATTAAGGACGTGACATTGCAAGTAGTTCATGGCATATTCATGGACGAACGGAAGATCGGGTTGAGTAGTTCTACCGAAAATGAAGTTTCATCTTCTTCTCAGTCAGCAGAGCCTGCTTCCTCTGAAAATGAAGTTTCATCTTCTTCCCAGTCAGCGGAGCCTGCTTCTTCTGATGACGAATATGGTCTTACATCTATTGCAAACTTGAAGTCTGTTCCAAAATTCTCGGGAAGCCGTTTGCAGGTGCGCCGTCTAGATGGTTCCTTGGTTGCTCCTGGTGACGCCATGGTGCCTGGTGTTTACTATGTAAAGGGTGCCAATGGTATTTGGAAAAAGCAGATGGTTCTTCCGCGATAGTTCCAAAACTCAAATTCTTCAGTTTGCTATATTGTAAAACATGAAGAATTTGATTGCCTCTATTTTTGCAGTCGTCGTTCTTTCGGCGACTTTTCTTTTTGCCCAGGATTCCGCTGTGGTTGCACCTGTCGCCACTCCGGCTGAGCCTGCTGTTGTTGAACAGGCTGCTCCTGCAGAAGTTTCTGCCGAAGATGAACTGAAGCGTGAAATCGCTGTCCGTGATTCCGTGATGGCTGTTCGCGATAGTTCCTATTCTGTAGAAAGGGATTCCTTGAAGAAGGCTCTGGAAGTGGAACAGGCCAAGAGCGCCAACTGGGAAAAGAGCTACAATACTGCCAAGCAGAACAACGAAGTTTGCGCCCAGGCCTTGAGCGTTTCTATCGGCGTTAATGAAAAGAAGAAGGAAAAGGAAAATATGGACCGTCAGCAGGCCGCCATGATGACTTCTACTTCTTTTATGGGCGGTCTCGGTCTCGGTATGTTGCTGTTCTGGTTGATTTTCGACTAGAAATTTAAAGGGTGTCTGGAATGGTTCGTCTAAATTTTATCTTGATACCGCTGTTGCTTGCTGCGGGGATTAGCTGCGCCAAGAAGGGTGGCGATTCCCAGGAGACGTCTGTTCTTAGACCTCTTTCCCGAATTGAGCTGAAATCTGCCGAGATTTCTGCCTACATGCCTCAAAACAGGTTGCTGTTCTCTGTGGGCGATTCCAACAATATGGATGTCGTGGACTTGGCTGATCCGACGAAGCCTGTGGTTAAAAAAACATTCTCGCTTGATGGGGAAGCGACAAGTGTTTCTATTCATGGAAACTTGATTGCCTCTAGTTTGCTTGCGGACCCGGCTTGGGAAGATGGTTTTGTTGAGCTGATGCAGTACGTGGGGGAGCAACCTGAGGATTCGTCTGTGGTGGTGGGCGTCAAGAAAATCGGGACGTACAAGGTATGTAGTCATCCGGATATGATTACGTTTACCCCTGATGGAAAGGCGTTGCTAGTGGCTTGCGAAGGCGAACCTAGCGAAGATGGTAAAATCAATCCTCCTGGCGGTGTTGCCATTGTAAGTCTTGATGATGCCACCTTTATGGATATTTCTCCTGTGGTGACCGTGGTTCCTTTTGACGATGTGGATGTGGAACCGGAATACATTACAGTTTCTAAGGATTCTAAATGGGCTTGGGTCAGCTTGCAGGAAAACAACGCCATTGCCCGCATCGACGTGATCGGCAAGAAATTGGATGGCGTGTTTGATTTAGGCTATGTGGATCATTCCAAGGCCGGGTTTGGACTGGATGCCATCAAGGATGGCAAGATCCGTATTGAAAATGCGTTCATTAGGGGACTCCGTCAACCTGATGGAATTAAGTCCTTCGAAACGGAAAGTTCAACTTTTGTCGTGACAGCAAATGAAGGTGCCGATGTCAAGAATTTTGACGAATCAAAAATTTGCGGCAATGAAGAAATGTGCAAGGTGAAATTTGGCTCCCGTTCCATTAGCGTGTTTGATGGTTTTTCGGGTAAGTTGATTTGGGATTCCGGAGATGCCCTGGAAAGGGAATTTGCCAGAAAGTATCCCAAATATTTTAACTGGAATTCCAAGAAGGGAAAACGTAAGGCTGATGCCCGCAGCGATGATAAGGGCTGCGAACCGGAAAATATTGTAATCGGTACTGTAAATGGCCGCCGTCTAGCCTTCGTTGGATTGGAACGGATGAGTGGTGTTGCTGTTTTTGACTTGACCAGCATTGGCACGGAGCATGTTGCTCCGAAGCTTGTTGAATATACCATGGATCCTGAAGATCGCGGTCCTGAAGGTATGCTGTTTATTGATGAGAAGAACAGCCCCCTTGTGGGAACTCCCATTCTGATTGTCAATTACGAATACAGCAAGTCGCTGGTGATTTATACTATCAAGTAGTTCGGGTTCCGTGGCCTAGAGAACGGATTCCGGCCAGGGATGCTTGGGGTATCTGCCGCGAAGTTCCTTGCGGACTTCGGCGTAGGTGTTCTGCCAGAATCCTGTTAAGTCCCAAGTTTTCTGAATGGTTCTGAAGTTTGGGGCAAGAATATCGTAGCGGACCTTCAACTTTCCGTCGGCAATTTTATGTTCGCCTCGCAACTGCATCAAGTCTTCGATGCGGGCGGAAACTTCTACGAGAACGCCTTCAGCACTTTGGGTAACGAGATTGCTGCCGGGGGTTCCCGGTTCCGGCGCTTCAACTTCCTGATAACTGTAGCGAGCTTTCTTGCCGTTGGGGAGAATGTAATGGTCGGGGAAGGTCTTGTGAAGCCATTGCAACATGGATCGTCCGAAGTAGTCTTCAAGAATGGCGCGGTAGCGGTCTTCGTTCAGGTCGCGTAGTAGGAAGATGCCGTTGGCGAATTCATCAAAGATCAGTTCCATATCTTCTTCATTGAATTCAGGAAGGCTGAATTCTGGATACAGTTGTGCGGCCAGTCGCATCTTGATTAGAAGAGTCTGCAGATTTTCTGTAAGGTAACGCCCGGTCCAGTTTTCCTTTTCCAGCTTTTCTTTCCAGGCGCTGACGGTCAGTTCCTTTAGCTGATCAAGAACGGCGGGGGAGGCTTCCTGAGGGAGAATTTCCCGTTCGACTGTGCCGCGGATTTCCTTTCCGATAAAACGTTCCTGGCCACTACGCCAAATGAGTTCGTAGCGGGCTTCTTCGTCCTCGTTTTCTAGAAGACTTCTAGGAACGGGAACGTAAAGGTTTAGACGGAGTTCCGTCTTGGTGCCTGCAGCGGCGCCAGAGCTGGTGCGGAGCATGGTCATGGCCAGCAATGCAAAGGGCGGTTCCGGATGTTGCAGGCGGATGACATTCTGGTTGGGAAGCTTATAGGATCCGTTACTGGACGTGGGGGAGGCAAGCCTATCGGAGTAGGCCTTCATTAGCATCTGGATGGTTTCGGTTTCGTTGTCTGCGCTTTTCTTGAAGTTCTCCTTTTTGCAATAGTCTTGCAACTGTCGCAGCGTTAGTGAAACTTCGCGGGGAGTGTTGTTGCCGTGTCCAGAAGAATCGCCTGCCAACATCAGTAGGTTGGTGGGCTGCTTGTTCTTTTGCAACGTTTCTGTGCCGCCGTGAATCCATGCCATTGCAGACAAAGTTAAATTACTGATTCCTGCAGGCTTGGACTTGATTAAAACGTAAGCCAGCTGAACATCGGAAAGGGGGGACTGAACGGCCTGCAGACCCAATTCCGTAATTCCATTTTCGTCGACCATGTCCAATTCTTGCAGAAGTTCCTTCGCGACGATTTCTCGTTTTTCGGGAATAGCCGTCGGCAGAACCAATCCATTCTCGCCTCTAGTTCCTTCTCTCTCGTCTAAGAAACGTTCCAGTGCGGACTTCTGTAACAAGAATTCGGAAGGTTCAATTTGGGTAACTTCGGGAATGATTCCGCGGGGCATTCTGTTTTCTGATTCTTCGCTCCACAGTCGGATGCAGGCTCCGTTCTGTGTACGGCCTGAACGTCCGGAACGCTGGATGGCATTCTGCATCGAGATGGAGGCTGTGCGTAGTACGTTTACTTTCTGGCTGTCGTCGTATTCGGAAATTCGTTCCACGCCGCTATCTACCACGCCGCTAACGTTGGGAACGGTGATGGAGGTTTCGGCAATATTGGTGGTAAAGATGACGCGGGGGCGTTCCGTTTCTTCGAAGATTCTGTCTTGAACATCACGTTCCTGACCGCCATACAGATCTAGAAATTCTGCAGCATTGCCCATGGATTCTTCGGCTGCAGTGTGGCATTTAGAAATTTCGGCTTTACCGGGGAGGAATACCAGTGTGGTTTTCCAGACGTTGCTGCGGTACAGGGACTTGAGGGCCTTGACCACTTCACTTTCGAGGGAGGAACCTGCTAATGGGGTTTGATGTAAAATCTGGACCGGATAAAGAGGGTGTCCCAATTCCAGACATTTTACGCCTAGGGCATTTTCCATTTCTTCGCGATTCAGCTTTGCTGACATGACCGCAATTCGCGGAACTTTATCACTGTTCTTTTCTCGTCTTTCGTCTTTCGTCTGTAGTCTAAGCAGGTAGCTGAACAGCAAATCCATGTCCGACTTGCGCTCGTGGTATTCATCGAAAATAACCCATTCGGCGTCCATTTTCCCGTGGAGAAGTTCCTGCAGAAAGTTTCCGTAGGTCTGGAACAGAATGCGGGTTTCTGCGCTTTTGCAGGTGTCCTGTCTGAATTGATAGCCTACGGTCTTGCCACAAGGTTCGCCGTGTAATTTTGCGGAATACTGGGCCAGGGAAAGAGCAGCGATGCGTCGGGGCTGCAGTACTACCACACGACCTGTACAATGCTTCGAAAGGAACCAGGGAATATATAGGGACTTGCCGGAACCGGTGGGCGCTTCAACCAGTAGATTTCTGGTTTGGTCAATCGCTTCGATCAGTTTGGATTCTTCTTCGGCAATGGCAAGGTCTTTGTATGTTCGGAACATCTTGTTTCGTGCGGTTGAATTTTGAAGTCTGCTTTAAATGCTTATGAAAAAAGCGCGACCTTGATCGCGCTTAATCTTTATCCTTTAACCTTTAATCTACTAGGTCTTGGGGAAGCGGAGCTTTTCGCCGGTGGCGACATCGTTGTAAGGCTTCTTGCCGGCCTGGAACTTCTGGTTAATGACCAGGTTGTCGATACGGCGGCGGAGGCCCTGTTCAGTCTTGCAGAAGAAATAGGCAACCTGTGTGGTGCCCGGCACCAGGAACATGGCCAACTTGTACTTTTGCTTGACGGCGTTGCGGAACAGCTTCAGGTCTTCCTTCTTGGGGATGACGTAGGTGGCGCCTTCCTTGACTTCGCAGATCATGTCGGCATCTGCCAGCAGGGCATGAGACTTCTGCTTGAGGGCGGCGAAGTTGGGCTCGGTTGCCTTCTTGATGGTTTCGAGACTGAATGCTCCACCACCTTCCTTGAGGGCCTTGCGGAGTCCGCGAATTGCGAAGACTGCAAAGACGATAATGACTAGTGCGATAAGATAGGGCCAATTGTTGGCAAGAAAGTCTAACATAAAAACCTCGGGTTTTCTCCTTGACGAAGCCAAAGATAGAAAAAATGAAATGTGTTTTTTTATCTTTGTACTATAAATTTGAGGATTTGTGAAGATAGTTTTTGCCCCATTACACTTTTTGGAAGCCTTGCTGCTTTTGTTGGCGCTTTTTTTGATGGTCCCGTCTGTTGGTGCTGTCTGTGTTGATGGGTCGATTATCAAGAAAATAGAACTGGGTGGTCTAGAACATACAAATGAACGCGTGGTGCTGCGTGAATTGCAGAATCGTGAAGGCGAACCCTTTTCTACAGAGAAATTTGAGTCTGAAAAATTAAAACTTCAGGATCTGGATTTATTCACGGAGATTTCCGCAAACTGTGAAAGTGCCGATAATGGCGGCGGGATGGTCCTTCATTATTCCTTCAAGGAAATTTTCCGCTGGATTCCCGCTCCGGCGGGGAAGACGACTGACCGCGACGGGCTCATGATCGGCCTTGCCTTGGCAAATCTCAATGTGCTTGGTGAGGACATTCGTGCCGAGGTCCAGTACCGTACTGCAATTGACCCGATTTTTGAAAGCAACGAATATGCCTTCTATGCAAGTTCGCCGTACTTGTTTGGACTCCCGGTGGGCTGGAATTTCGAATTCTTGCGGACCGATAGCTGGGATGACTTGCGTTCCTTTCAGGACGATAGCTACCTGGCCGATCTGGATGTAGAATATCAGGTGCTTTCCCGACTTTCGCTGCTGGGAACGGTGGCGGTTCGTTATTTGGAGAAGGCGGCGTGGCTTCCCGAAGCGGGCCTTGGCTTTGCCTTTGATTTCCGCGATAGTAAACTGGACAGCCGCAAGGGTGTGTATTTTGAGTACATGATGACTCACGTAGGCTATGGAGACGATCATGATGCTGATTGTACTGTGGAAAGCTGTGACGACATGGGCGGCGAGAACTACTGGGAACTGCTGACGGATGCACGCGCCTATTATACGGCATGGCGCTTTATTACTGGGGCTACGGCTCTTGTTCGTATTCGTCCAGGCGATGTAGAACGTTACGATTATTTCTATCATGGCGGAACCAATACCTTCCGCGGACATGAAGCCGACAGCAATAGTTTAGGCGTCCACGAGGCTCTTCTGACTCTGGAAGAACGTTTTGTGTTGCGCGAACGTAAGGCGGCTTCTCTCTGGGGAATCAATTTCTTCTATGGTTT
Source organism: Fibrobacter sp. UWH6 (assembly GCF_900142465.1). Taxonomy (NCBI): domain Bacteria; kingdom Pseudomonadati; phylum Fibrobacterota; class Fibrobacteria; order Fibrobacterales; family Fibrobacteraceae; genus Fibrobacter; species Fibrobacter sp. UWH6. Next base: position 41,767 of record NZ_FRAX01000011.1, on the reverse strand, counting down.
GCAGCTGGTGGCTGGCCTTGATGGAAGTCTGCTTTGGGACAAAGGTTCGCCAAGCTGGAAGAACTATGAAGGTGCCGTTTACGGTGGCCTGCACTTGGTGATTCCCGCCTTGGACCGTGTGCGTTTTGAAGTAGGCTATAGCCCTGACCGTAAGGAACCTAAGTTCTATTTCGGACTTTTCGACAAGACGACTTCTGCCCGCTGGCGCAGTCGATAATTTCTTGATTTACGATTTATAAATTTTTTTTTATTTTATTTCAAAAAATTAGGAGTAGAAAATATGAACTTAAAATTTATCCTGTCCATTGGCGCACTTGCTTTATTTGCTGCCTGCGGTGATGATTCCTCTTCCAACTCTTCTGCAGATCCCGTAAAGAACGATGATCCCATGTCCATCTTCGAAGTCCGTAAGCCGGATTCCGTGAAGGTTTCCTATACCGACGAAGATGGCAAGCCTGCTTCTGAAAAATTCATGCAGCAGGATTGGATTTGCACTTTTAACTACGAAGGTGAAGATGGTTACTTCTACATTCAGTCTTCTGTAGACGAAGCGAAAATGTTCATGTCTGTTGTTCCGGTTTCCTCTGAAACTGAAAAAGCTGAGCTTTATGTGAATGGTAAAATGGTGCCTGTTTCTAAGGCCGAGTATAGCTGGGGTGGAAACCATCATAACGATAACATCTCCTTTACCTACAAGGACAAGGTGTTCAAGTTTTACCACTCTTCCTTTGGCTTTGGATGGCGTTCTTGCCAGGAAATGGACTGTCTGCAGGTTTTCAAGGCTGACGGTGAAACTGAAATCAAGGATGGTTGCACTTCAGAACGCTCCTTGCCTGTTGTCTGTAGAAATGTTGATGAAAAGGGCCGCGTAAGTAGCTTTGATGATACTTTTGAAAAGTGCCCTGGTGATTTTGATGATTAATCTGAAAAAATATCGTAATTGTTTTATGGCCACACTAAGCGCAGTGGCCTTTTTTTCGGCTTGTTCCGATGACAGTTCTTCTTCGGTGAACGAGGAATTTTCTGGTCTGCATATTAACGCTTCTGGTGCGAAACTTGAGAGTTTTTTTGTCGGAGTCGATGAACAGCAAATTTTATGTCCGGGATCGGATAGTGACAATCTGAAGTGTACTTCTTCGGGTGTCTCTATTTCCTTTGACGTAGGCGATTCTGCCGATGTGGTGGTGAAGGCCTGGGGAAACGAATTCTTTGCCGGAAAGCTGGGCGCGGACAGGGATCGTAATATCGATGTTTCCTTGAGTCGCCTAGACGAATTCAAGAATACTGCAGATGAAGCTTCTGGATTTACTGCTGATGAAGGTTACGATGCTTTCTTGAAGAAGGCTTATAAGTCGTCGACTGAAATTGGCCGAAGCTACCTGGTCAAATTCATCATTACGGATTTTGATTCCAAGAAGCCTGTGCTGCATTTGCAGAATACCGGCAAGCATTCTCTGCATTATGAATTTGCAAAGAAGGTGCTGAAGGATTCCCGAAGCTTGTCGGAATTTGAAAGCGATGTTTATTACAGCACGAAAAAGAAGACTGTGGCTGGAACGTTAGTCTATTATGCGGCTCAAGATTCCATGATCGCCCTGACGTTCTTCCCGACAGACAAGATTAGTGCAGAACTGGTGGCGAAAACTCATCGCATTATTGAATCCCGTCTGCAGTTCCTGAATGTGGGAACAAAAAAGAATCGCCTGTATTATATGCCGTCGGGTAGCGTGGCCGAATCTGCGGCCGAAGATTACGCTGATGAATTTAAACGGTTAGACGTTCCCGTGTACACTCATGCCCAAATCTTTGGAGACGTCAGTCTTCAGATTATGAATACGGGTGTCGCTTACGGTACTCTCAGAAAGTTTACCGCCGATGAACTGGATACGGCTATTGTTTCTTCCCATGATATTTTAATTCTTGAAACCCTGCCTGCCGAAATTCCGCTGGTGGCTGGCGCTATCAGCAAGGATGCCCAGACTCCGCTTTCTCATGTGAACCTTGCGGCCAAGGCTCGTAAGACTCCCAACATAGCCTTTAACGGGCATGAACTGCCGGACTCCCTTCTGGCTCTTTGCGATAGCCTGGTGAAGCTGACGGTCAGCACCGCGTCCTATACCGTAGAAAAGACGACCTTGAAAGAAGCTAAGGAATATTGGGAAAGTCTCAAGAAAGAAAAGATGATCCTCTCTTATGACTTGAGCGAAAAGGGATTCCCCGATTTCAAGGATCTTGGTTTTAATTCTGCGGGATTCGTAGGCGTCAAGGCAGCAAACCTGGCTGAACTTCAAAAGTTTATTCCCGAAAATTCTCCTGATGGTTTTGCGGTACCGTTCTATCATTACGATAATTTCATGAGCTATGCCCAGGTGACGGAATCTCTTTGCCTTCGCTCTCAAAAGGATTGCAAGAAGGAAGGTCGCTCTTCTGAAATTTGCGATTACATCGAGACCCTGTGCGAGTCTGCTGTCAAGGACGATTCCTTGCCGCTGAAAAAGTACATCGCCGCTGTAACTGCTGACGAAAAGTTTGAATCAGATACCCGTACAAGGGAAGCTGTTCTTGATAATATCCGTTACATGATCCGCCATATTCCCGTAGACGAAAAATTCGGTACGGAACTGGATGAAAAGGTCTACAAGATTTTTGGGGAGACTCCGGTGCGCTTGCGTTCCAGCACGAACTCCGAAGACCTTGATGAATTTAATGGCGCAGGACTTTATAAGTCAGTAAAGGCGACCCGCGAGCCTAAGGATTTGCCCTCCGATGAAATTCGTAAGGTCTGGGCCTCGGTTTGGAGCTTTAAGGCCTACGAGGAACGAACCCTGTGGAACATCGACCATTTCTCTGTGCAGATGGCTGTTGCCGTACATGGAGCCTTCATCGATGAAGCTGCCAATGGTGTCATTGTTACCCAGAACATCGCAGACTTCTCTGTTGCCGGCATTTATGTGAATGTGCAGAAGGGTGAAGTTTCCATTACGAATCCCGAAAACAATTCCAGACCCGAAATTTTCTCTATCGTTCCTGCGGCCAAGGGCGTTCAGAAGGTTCTTCTGCAGAGCTCCACGTTGTCTCCGGATGAACCCGTCTTGACTGATTCCGAGGTGACGGAACTCTATGGCTTCGTCGAGAAAATCCAGACTCATTTCGCCAAACTCTACAAGAAGAGCGCCGATGAGCTGATTTTGGATATTGAATTTAAGGTGATGGGCGACGAACGCGAACTGATGTTCAAGCAGGCACGCCCCTATATCCTCTAGATGTTGAGAAAACGGTGAGCGAGAACAACATTATCTCAATGTTAGACCCCTTACCGCTTGACGTATAGGATTATAATACTAAATTCTTATTACAAAATTTGATGGATTATCAAAAGATGAAGAACTCAAGGTGAGTTCTCGTAGGAGAAAAATGGCTATTAACTATTTGGATTTGCCCATCGGCAAGAAATATCCGTACGAAGTGGATTGTGTTGTGGAAATTGGTAAGGACACCAATTTGAAGTACGAATATGATGAACGTCTTCATGTTTTCCGCTTGGATCGTTGCCTTCTGAGCTCCATGAGCTACCCCTGTACTTATGGCTTTATCCCCAGCACCAAGGCCGATGATGGCGATGCTCTGGATATGCTGATTTACAGCCCCGCCTCCATGATGACCGGTACCGTCTGCAGTTGCCGCGTGGTTGGCGCTCTGGACATGACCGACGGCGGCAAGAAGGACTACAAGGTTCTTGGCGTTCCCGTATTTAACCCGCGCCCCATTCACGACATCAGGGATGTGGACCAGATGTTCCTCCGCATTACCAAGAACTTCTTCCAGAACTACAAGGAACTGGAAGGCAAGGATGTTCAGATTGGTGAATGGAAGGATGCCGCCTTTGCCCGCGAAAAGGTAATCGCCGCCCATCGTGCCTATTTCCAGAACCAGGTTCAGATTCCCGAAACCTGCTACCAGGAACCGGAAGCCGACACAAACCTCCCGCCTGAAGAGTTGATCTAAGGCGAGTGCCGCGACGGCAATTTTGCTGATTTTGAAATTTGGCGAAATTAAGAAAAGCCCGCTTCGACGCGGGCTTCTTTCGTTATATGGTTTAATTTTACTTTAGAAAATTCGAACCTGTACCGGCAATTTTTCGTTAATCTTTTTGGCGACCGCTTCCAGGAATTCCTTGGGGAGAGGGAGGACGTCGGGAGTGGCCGTCTGACGGATAACGGTGTACAGCTGAACTTCTACGAAGTTCTTGGGTGCCGCTGCGTAAATTCGCTGGAGGTGTCCGATGTACTGTTCGATTTCTGCGTCGGTGGGAACGTCTCCCTGAAGGCTGCATAACATGGTCTGGATGCAGATGGGGTACAGCTTGATGACCTTTTCCAGGTTGTTCAGGATGGTTTCGAACTTGACTGCGGAGCGGTTCATGCGCTTGTACCATTCTTCGGTACCGGCGTCCAGCTTGGCCCAGATTTCACCGTCACTTTCCAGCAGGTAGGCCAGGGCATCTTCGACTTTCTCGTTCCCGAGGCGGCTGGCGTTTGTAATCAGGCGGAGCTTGAACTGCCCTTCGTTTTCCTTCTGGAGTTTGCGCATGCGCTTGCACACTTCGGGGAATTCCTTGACGATGGTGGATTCTCCATCGCCAGAAAGGCAGATGTCCTTTAGAATCTTTTTGTCTTCGGGAACGTGTCCAAAGAAATCGCACTTGCTGAATTCGCCGGACTTGTAGAATTCCAGGAATTGACGAAGCTCCCGCTCCACGCCGTCGATATCGATGGCGACACTTTCGTGACCTTCTTGCGGGCCGCTCTGGCAGTAGGCACAGGCGAAGGAACATTTGTGGTCGGGATTTAGGTTTATACCTACCGATAAACCGCCTGCGCGACGGCTAATGACGGGGTAGACCCAGGTGTTGTCTTTCCACATGCGGGAATGATCGCTCCATGCGGCGATCAGGGCCTTGTTCTGTTCCTGTGCTTTTTCTTGCTCGTTCATGGGCGCAAATATAAATTTTTCCCCGGCATTTTCTAGATTTGGGTTATGCGAATCGGAAATCTTTTTAAAGGTCTGGCTGTGTTGCTTGCTGCAACCACTTTTTCCTTTGCAGATAGTGTGACTCCAGAAGCACTTTCTGCCGGTGGTGCCGTAACTCGTGACCGTCAGTTGACCGAAATCTCCCAGATTTTGCGTGGGGGGCGTGGTGGTTATATCGATGCCGGTTTTTACTATTTGCCTTCTGCCGAGCAGATGCCTCTAGAAAGCAAATATGGCGAACATGATGGATTTGCTTTCAGGCAACATATGGCTGGTTTCTTCTCGGGCGATGTGAGCCCCGAAAGGTATTTCGGTTTAGTCCTTTGGTTCGACCGTTCCGGTTGGGATGGCGAAGATTTCGTTCTCTTCCCCCATTATACCGATTATTCCCTGGTCCGTTCTACAACGACTTGGGGTATGGTTTATACCGATGTAAAGTCTAACGCTACAATTGCTGCCGGTATGCAGCATTCCAATGTTGAACATGTAGGAAATATTTATGCCGACGAAAGCGATTCTTTGGCATACAGCTGGGGTTATTTCCGCTGGGGCAATTTTAGCGCAAGTGGAAGTTTCTACCGTACTTCCTGGCGGAACGCCCATGTGAATCTCGACCTGGAAAGCCGTTCCGTTTATGGGGGCCGCCTTTCTGGACCTTTGACTTACTTGCCCAATTTTGACATCGGATTTTATAATGGTCATGGGGAAGATTCCATCCGCGTCACATGGGAGCAGAACCTTTTTGCCCAACGTCTGTATGGAAAGGTCTCCTTTGATTTCCCTGATGGCGAATTCCATTCCGCTTCGTTGGCCTATTATCCGGATCCTTCCCGCATGATCGGCTTTGAAGCCACTTGCGTGCGTCGCGGTGTGCGCAGCGGATTTAAGGACCTGCTGTGGGGTGGTGCCGTAGACTTATTATTTGTACGTCTGGCTTACAATTCTTCTTATGACTATGACAATTTCTTTGGTGCCAAGGGAACCTTCATTGCCGAAGTCAAGTTTGGCTTGGCCGCTCTTGATGGTTTCCTGTTTGGTCGCGGTGCCGCAAGAACGGCTCCCCTGGAAACGGAAATCCTGAAGGAGAAGAATAAGTCCAAGTCTTCTGAAGAAAGCGGTTTCTCGTTGAATCCTGGATCATCCAAGACTATCGAGGCTAAGGGTATCCGCTACGAAAAGGGAGGTAAATAATGCGATTGCAGATAAAGTCTTTCCTTGTTTCAAGGTTTGCTGTACTTATTGCGATTCTCATTCTCCCATTGGTCTTGACCGGGTGCATTTCCCATTGGTTCCTAGAATCTTCTAGCCGACTCCAGATTGAAAATGGTACCGAGGATTATTCCATTGTGCGAGTTGATATCCTGGCCAATGATGGAACGTCCAAGAAGTGGATCGACGAAGTTATCCTTCCTGGCGAAAGGAGCCGGGTGGTCGAAGAGGATCTGGTGGGGGAATTTACCCTCCGTTTCAAGTACACCAAATCCAAGGACGGTTCGGGCAAGGTTTATGCCGATGATCGCTCCTTTGACTTGGATGGGGGGAGCCTCTATATGGTTGTTGAAGCGGATGGAGACTCGCTAACCTATCGATTCCGTTAGAAATTCCCGTAAAGCTTGACTTATGAACGTTTCGTAACCTGTTGGTGCGAAACGTTTTCTGCTTATTTTCTAAATTTGCCGCCGTGCAGATTACAAAGCTAAAGATTTTTGGTTTTAAGTCCTTTGCCCAAAGGACCGAAGTGAACTTCCCCACGAAGGGTCTTACCGCCGTGGTGGGCCCTAACGGTTGCGGTAAATCCAATATTACCGACGCTATCCGCTGGGTGCTTGGCGAACAGAAGGCCGCCGCACTTCGTATGGGCAAGATGCAGGACGTGATTTTCAGCGGTACCGAAGAACGTGCCGCCATGAGCCTTGCCGAAGTTTCCATCGTGATTGATAACAGCGACGGAACTTTGAATTCTGAATATTCCGAAGTGATCGTGACCCGTCGCGTCCATCGTGATGGTTCCGGTGAATACCTGATTAACAACCAGGAATGTCGTCTTCGCGATGTGCATGCCTTGCTTTTTGACTCGGGTCTGGGTTCCAGTACGTATTCCCAGATGAACGCCGACATGATCAAGGCTGTGCTGTCTGACAAGGCCGACGACCGCCGCGTGCTTTTCGAAGAAGCTGCCGGCGTTAGCAAGTATAAGCAGCAGCGTAAGGAAACCCGCCGCCAGCTGGAACGTGTGCAGATGGATATGGATCGTGTGGAAGACAATCTGCGCAGTGTCCGCCGTTCTGTCCGTCAGTACGAAACCCAGGCTGAAAAGGTTAACGAATTTAAGCGTTTGAGCAAGCGCCTCCGCGAATTGGATCTTTCTGTCAGCGTCGACAAGTACGAAGATATGAAGGAAGGTCTTTCTACTCTGGATACCACCACCAAGCGAATGAACCACGAGGTGGAAAGCGCCAAGACCAACGCAACGGTGCTCCAGGCCAAGATTGACGAAAAGAAATTGTTGATCGCCGAAGATGAAACCGCATACCGTGATTTGGAACGCGATGTTCAGAAGGCCACCATCGAACTGAACGACTTGAATAACAACATCGGTCGTATCCGTGATGTGGTGTCTAGCCTGGAATCCGCCAACGATCGCGCCCAGGAAGAAATTAGCCGCAACCAGTCCAAGGTCGAGGAATTGACCGTGGAACGTGGTCGCCTTGAAGAAGAAAATGCGGCTCTGGGTTCCGACAACGAAATGGACGAACTGAATGCCCTGCTGGAACGTGAACGGGAAACCTTGCAGGTCATGCGTGATAAGCTGGATGACTTGCGCCAGCAGTCTAGGGAACTTTCTAACCAGCGTCTGCAGGCAACCAACAAGGCCAACTCTCTCAAGAGCCGCTTTGAACGTATGGATGCCGAAGCCGCCCTGCTCCAGGGAAACTTGACCCGCTGGCAGGGGGAACTGGAAAACCTGAATAACCAGAAGAATTCTGCCCAGGACATTATCCGCGATATCCAGGAAAATATGGATAGGGCAGATGAAGATATTGAACGTCTGACCGAACAGAAATCTACCCGTGAAGAACGTCTGGAAGCCGGCAAGGCTGACCTTCAGGATGCCCAGAAGAAGTTACAGAATCTGCGCAACGAAGAGGCTCGCCTCCAGTCTAGAATTGACGTACTTCAGAGCGTGGCCAACGAAGGAACTGATGCCAGCCGTTGGCTCATGGAGAACAAGGCCGACGTGGTTGGTGGCCTTTTGAGCGAACGTATCGAGGCCGCTCCCGAATATGCTTCCCAGGTGGAAGCCGCCCTGGGCGACTTGATGGATGCCGTGGTGGTGGCCAACGATTCCGCCGTGGTGGACGTGGTCAATTCCATGAAGGGCTACAATGTGGGCAAGGCCCTGCTGGCCCTGGCAAGCGATAGCGCTCCTGCATACACGGGAACCGTTTCCGGTGAAGGAGTTGTGGGCTGCCTGAATGACTTTGTAAAGGCTGATCCCGAAATCGGTCCCTGGCTTTCTGGAATCCTTTCCCGCTACTTTGTGGTGGATTCCCTGCAGACGGCCTTGAACTTCGCCCGTTCCATGCGTGACGAGGATCTTTGCTTTGTGGCACCCGATGCCATTGTCCGTACTAGCGGCCTGGTTTCCAGCGGTGCGGCGACTTCTGGAGCCTTGTCTCGCAAGAATGAAATTGCCGAAGCTCTGGAACTGCTGGAAAATGCCCAGTCCGAAGCTTCCCAGATGGAAGATGAAGTGGCCCGCATCCAGGAACTTGTGGATGAAGATAGCCAGATGCTTGCTTCCCTGGCCGATGAAATTCGCGAAAAGCAGGATATGAAGCGTGGCGGTACCGCAGGCCTTTCTATCCAGAACAATACGGTTCAGAACTGCGACCGTCGCATTGCCCAGCTTGAAAATGACATCCGCAATGCGGAAAGCAAGATTCAGGCTGCCGAAGAATCCAAGAACAGCGATGCCGAACTTCAGGAAGCTTCCGCTACGATGGAACGTGTGGAAGCCGAATACTCCAGAGTCAACGACGAACTGACGGAACAGGATACCATGTATCGCGAGAAGGAAGAAGATGTCCGCGAACTGGAACGTTCCGCCAACGACAAGAACGCCCGCCTGGCTCAGAATGAAAACCGCCTGAAGAGTATTGCCGATCAGATCGGTTACCTGGAAAATTCCATCAGGAACCGTTCCGAAGAAATGGAAAAGAATACCATCGCCATCGAAAAGAATAACGAAGATGGCCGCGAACTTGAAATCCAGATCCAGTCCAAGGATTCTGCCCTCCGCGATCTCGAAGGTCAGCGCGACTTGGCCAAGGAAAAGTTCGACCTGGTTTCTGGCGACCTTGAAGAATGGCGCTCCGAGGTAAACCGCCTCCGTGACGACATGATCGAGAAGATGAAGGAATTGAACGACGTGGGCCGCCGTCAGGAAGCCTTGCAGGCCAACCTGGACCGCCTCGTGGAACGCGTGACCAACGAATACAATTTCGACCTTTCTAATCCTGAAGACTTTGAACGTGTGGAATACAGCCAGCCCGAAGCTGACCGCGAAATTCGCGAACTCCGTGGCAAGATCAAGGAACTGGGCCCCATCAACGTGAACGTGATGGAAGACTACGAAGACGAAAAGAAACGTCTTGAAGAAGTGGAAAAGCAGTTCGACGATTTGGACCGCGCCCGTGCCTCTCTGGATCGTACTATCACCAAGCTGGACGACATCGCCCGCAAGCGCTATCTGGATACTTTCGCACGCATTCAGAAGAACTTCCAGTTCGTGTTCAGTAAGCTGTTCCTGAATGGCGAAACCAAGATGAGTCTTATCGAAAAGGTAGACGAAATGGGCAAGCCCATGGATATCCTGGACGCCGATATCGAAATTAACGTCCGTCCTACCGGTAAGAAGATGCGTGGCATCAAGGCCCTGTCTGGTGGTGAACATGCTTTGACCGCAACGGCACTGCTCTTCGCCATCTACATGGAAAAGCCGTCTCCGTACTGCGTGCTGGACGAAGTGGATGGTCCTCTGGACGACGCTAACGTGGGTCGTTTCATGGCCCTCCTCCGTGAATTCAGCAAGCAGACCTTGTTCATCGTGGTGACCCATAACAAGCGTACCATGGCTGAAGCCGATATGCTGTACGGCGTGACCCAGGAAATCAAGGGTATTTCCCGTATTGCTAGCGTTCAGCTTGCCGATGCAACTAAGTTCGCGATTTAAGACCGCTCGCGCTAAGGCTGGAGAAGGACATCCTGTAGGCGCTCGCTCTCGCAACGGCGGCTCGTTAATACGAGCTGTCTTATGCTCACGTAAGACCGCTCGCGCTAAGGCTGGAGAAGAACATCCTGTAGGCGCTCGCTCTCGCAACGGCAGCTCGTTAATACGAGCAGCCTTATGCTCACGTAGTGCTAAGGTTCGGGGGTGCGCCTTTGCTTAGTAATTCGGTGAAGGGCATTTTTTACGGGTGTGGTGCCGCCATCTGTTACGGCACTAATCCGTTGGGAGCCTTGTTCCTGTATCGCGAAGGGTTGTCTCCTGAATCGGTGCTGTGCTATCGCTTTGCTACGGCCATTGTGCTGCTGGCTCTGCTGATGTTGTTCAACCGCAATCGGTTCGCCATCAAGAAGGCTGAGATTCTTCCTCTTGCGGTTCTTGGATTCCTGTTTGCCTTTTGTGCCCTGACTCTTTTTGCGGCTTTCAATTACATGGATGCAGGACTTGCCTCCACGCTACTTTTTCTTTATCCGTTAGAAGTAGCCCTTATGATGGCCCTCATCTATAAGGAACGCCTAACCGCCAAAACCGGTGCCGCCATCGCTTTGTCTCTTTTGGGGATCGGTCTCCTGTATCGAGGTGGGGAAGGGGGTATGCCCCTGAGTTCCATCGGGCTTCTGCTGGTATTCCTTTCTTCTTTCACTTACGCCATTTATATCGTGTTCGTGAACAAGGCCAATTTGCAGATGGGACCCCTGAAGCTTACCTTCTACGTGATGATTTTCTGCCTGTTGTTCCTTACGCTGTATTCCGTGAGCCTTGGGTCGGGGCTTCCTCCCTTGCTGCAGTCCCCGTCTTCGTACGGGTGGGCCCTGATGCTTGGTTTTGTACCTACCGTGTTGTCTCTGGTACTGATGACCAAGGCGGTTAAGATTGTGGGTTCCACTTCCACGGCGATTATGGGTGGCCTTGAACCTCTTACGGCTGTAGTTATTGGGGTTTGCGTCTTTGGAGAAACGCTGACTATAAGACTTGCGTTGGGTATTTTGCTGGTTCTTGCCTCGGTTGTCGTGTTGGCCGTAAAGAAAAAGTGATAAAACTATCGGCATAATTACGAGTTGTAGTAATAGGACGTTTGCATACGGCCTATTTTTTTTATAAGATTAGAGTATATGGTTTTATTGAATAAAATAAAGGATTTTGCTCTTTTTGCCGGCTTTACTCGTGAGCAGTATTCTCAGGCTAGCGAACTTTTTCCGGAATCCAACCGAAAACTTTTGATGGCTTTGTCTTTTTTGCTGGGTACGGTCGTGCTTGCCCTGGCTCTGGCAGCCATATTCTGGGAAAGCCGCGGTGTCATGGTGAGCTCTCTTGCCTACATCGCCTTTTCTGTGCTGAATTACGGCATGTTCTTTATTTCCTATAAGTTTGGCGTCTCGTTCCCGAAGGTCATTCTCCCTTTTTGCTATGTGGTCTTGATTTCGTGCTACATTCTTGCGATTTATGCCGGATGTGCCCATGGGCCTAGGGGATTGGCTGTGGCCATGGCGGCTATGGTGGTTGTCCTTCCGATTTTCTTTTACGATTTGCCCCTTCGAATGATCGGGTTGAATATTGTAGGTACCGGGGCTTTCCTGGTTTGCAGTCACCACGTAAAGGATTACGAAATCTTTTTGGCGGATGTTGTTGACGTTGTTCCCTTTGCTGTGGCCGGTTGCATGCTTTGCTACGTGATAAATCGAACCAAGGTGAATGACTTACATCAACGTAAGGAACTGGCGAAGCAATCTGCAAAGATTGACGAGTTGAACTTCAGTCTCATTGCCCGAAACAGCGAACTGGAAACGAGCCTTGAACATGAACGTCTGAACTCCTCGGTGATTCGTTGTCTGGGTAACCCTTTTTATGCCCTCTACCTTTTTGATCTAGAAAAAAAGAACTTCAAGGAAATCAAGTCTACAGAGGCAATTCGTAACCTGGTTGGTGTAGAAGGGGATGCAAGACAGGGATTCTACCTGTTGACAGAAAAGACGGTGTCGGCCGAGGATAAGGCTGCCATCAGTCGTTTTACAGATATTGATACCATGCAAGAACGATTGAGGGGCAAGAACACCATTACAGAGGAATTCCTTGGGGTTTTCTCGGGCTGGAGTCGTGCCCTGATTATTCCTCTGACCTTGAACGAATTTGGTGATACGGTTGAGGCTCTATTTTGCGCACGTTCCATTAACGACGAAAAGCAGGCTTTGCTTCGTCAGGAACATTTGCAGAAGTTGAATGAGTCCATCAAGTCGGGCATGTGGAATGTTGATTTTGATGAGGCTGGCGAGGTTGTCTCGTGCTACCGTAGTGAAGCCTACCGCAAGATGATGGGGTACTCTTCTATTGATGAGTTCCCGAATACGTTGGACGCCTGGTCGGAGCGGCTTCACCCCGAAGACCGCGATATTATCCTTAATTCTTTCTGGACTGCGGTATACGACAGGTCTGATCGAATTGTATACGATGTAGAATATCGAGCCAAGATGAAGAATGGGGTCTACCATTGGTTCCATGCGGCTGGGCGTGTGACTAGACGTAAAAATGGATCGCCCATTTCGATGATCGGTGTGTTTATCGATATCAATAACCAGAAAGAAATGGAACTTCAGCTGGAACAGCAGCAGGCAACCTTGCGGGACGCCTTTGTGACTGCACAGCAGGCCAGCGCCGCCAAGTCTGCTTTCCTGAATAACATGAGCCATGATATTCGAACTCCGCTGAACGCAATCCTTGGTTTCTCTAGCCTGGCCAGTACTCACCTAGATGAACGTGAGCAGTTAAAGGGCTACATCTCAAAGATTTCTACAGCCGGTCGCCACTTGCTGGAACTGGTGAACGATGTCCTGGATATGAGCCGCATCGAAAGCGGTAAGGTCAAGATCGATGAAGCTCCTGCCAGCATTTCTGCGATGATCCGTGAAATCGAGACCATCGTCAATGAAAGCTCCAAGGAAAAGTCTCTAACCTTGATTTTTGATACCAGTGAAGTTATTAACGATTCTGTCTCTTGCGACAAGTTGCGACTGAACCAGGTTCTTTTGAACTTGATGGGAAATGCAATCAAGTTTTCTCATGATGGCGGTCATGTTTCCTTGCGAGTTAAGCAGAAGGGGGCCGCTGTTGACCAGTCTGCCGCCTACGAGTTGGTCGTAGAAGATGATGGCATCGGAATGAGTGAGGAATTCCAGAAACACGTATTCGAACCTTTTGAACGTGAGAAGACTTCGACGGTCAGCGGCATTCAGGGAACGGGCCTGGGCCTTGCCATTTGCAAGAACATCGTGAATATGATGGGCGGAACCATTTCTGTGCAGAGTGAATCTGGGAAGGGGACCAAGTTTACGGTTTCACTCAGCTTCAAGATCGAGGAAACGGTTGTTGTCGAAGAGCCTGATGTCAAGATCGAGAATATTGCGCCCAAGAGTTTCAAGGGTCTGAAGGTCTTGCTGGTAGAAGACAATGAACTGAACGCGGAAATCGCCCAGAGTATTTTGCAGGAAGCTGGCTTTGTGGTGGATACCGTGGGAGACGGTTCTGTTGCCGTTGAACGAATCCGTACCGCGGAATTGGGGCAGTATGACGTAATCCTTATGGATGTGCAGATGCCTGTTATGGATGGCTACGAGGCGACCCGCCAGATTCGTGCCATGCACCGTTCCGGAATTTCTAGCCTGCCTATTATTGCCGTAACTGCAAATGCCTTTGAAGAAGACCGCTTGCAGGCTTTGCAGGCGGGTATGGATGGTCATGTAGGCAAGCCTATCGAGATTCCAAAGCTGTTGAAAACTCTGGAATCTGTGCTTCGCTAAGTCCCAGGCGAAAACACCTGAAAGAACTACGAAAAAAATCCGCGAGTTTGACTCGCGGATTTTTTTGTGTTCATAAGGTTTGAAGTTTATTCTTCGAACTTCTTAATAATCACGATACCGTTGTGACCGCCGAAGCCCAGGGAGGCAGAGGCTGCACAGTCGATGTTGCCCTTGACGCCAACATTGGGAACGTAGTCCAGGTCGCATTCCGGATCCGGAGTTTCGTAGTTGATGGTGGCGGGGTAGAAGGAGTTGCAAACAGCCAGGGTGGTAATGATGGCTTCGCAGACACCGGCGGCACCTACGCAGTGACCGGTCATGCTCTTGGTGCTGGACACCTTGATTTCGCGGGCGCGCTTTTCGCCCAGGGCAATCTTCAGCATGGCGGTTTCAGTCAGGTCGTTCAGGTGGGTAGAAGTACCGTGGGCGTTGTAGTAGTCGATATCTTCGGGAGTAACGCCAGCGTCCTTCATGGCGCGTTCGAAAGCCTTGGCGCAGATGGAACCATCGGGGCGGGGGCTGGTAATGTGGTAGTTGTCGGCAGAAGCGCCGTAGCCAGCCAGTTCGGCGTAGATCTTGGCGCCGCGGGCCTTTGCGTGTTCCAGTTCTTCGAGAACGAGAACGGCGCCGCCTTCACCCATGATAAAGCCGGAACGGTCCTTGTCGAAGGGGCGGCTAGCCTTTTCGGGGCAGTCGTTGAACTTGTCGGTGAGGGCGTGCATGCCGGCGAAGGCCTTGATGGAGTAGTCGGTAATACCGCTTTCGGAACCACCGGCAAGGCAGACGTCCAGACGACCGGAGCGGACTGCATCCAGGGCAACGCCGATAGCGTCGGTACCGGAAGCGCAAGCAGTTGCAATAGTCCAGGCGCAACCGTTAATGCCCAGGGCGATGGTCACGTTGGCTGCGGCTTCGTTGGGAATCAGTTCGGCCATAGCCAGCGGAGAAACGCGGCGCTTGTTGCCATCTACATACTGGTTGAAGGTGCTGTCGAGAATGTCCATGCCGCCGAGACCGCTACCTGCGATGACACCGGTGGTATCTGCGTGGAGGATTTCTTCGGTGAGCTTGGAGTCGGCGACTGCTTCGTTGGCGGCAGCCAGCAGGAACTGGGTGAAGCGGGCCATGCGGCGGGCTTCCTTAGGGTCGATCCCGTGTTCTTCGGGCTTGAATTCCTTGACTTCTGCGGCAATCTTGACGGGGCAGTTGGTGGCGTCGAACAAGGTGATGGGGCCTACGCCGCACTTGCCTTCTTCGATGGCCTTCCACAGGTCATTAACGTTCTTGCCAACGGGTGTAACAGCACCCATACCGGTAATCACAACTCTTCTTCTGTTCATAGAATTCTCGTTAAAAGTTTTGGTCAAATATAGAAATCCCAGCGCATTTTACGCCGGGATTCCTTAGACTTTGTCCTGTTTACTTTTCGGCTCCGTTAGCTTCGGACTTTGCTTCTGTCGTTGCCTTTTCCTTGTCGTTGTCGCGGATAGTGGCGCGACGGATCTTGCCGCTGATGGTCTTGGGCAGTTCAGAAACGAAGTCGATGTAGCGGGGGCTCTTGTAAGCAGCAGCCACCTTCTTTGTGAACAGCTGGATTTCCTTGGCCAGTTCCTTGGAAGCCTCGTAACCCTTGTGGAGCACGATGGTTGCCTTAACGGCCTGGCCGCGGGCTGCGTCTTCTACGCCAGTCACAGCCACTTCCATAACGGCAGGATGCTGATGGAGAACTTCTTCCACTTCAAAGGGACTTACGCGGTAGCCAGAGGTCTTGATCAGGTCGTCGGTACGTCCCACGAACCAGAAGTAACCATCCTTGTCCTTCCAGGCGGTATCGCCGGTGTGGTAAACACCACCTTCGAAAACCTTCTCGGTACGTTCCGGATCGCGGTAGTAGCCGCCGAACAGGCCGAAGGGCTTGCCGCCATCGATGCGGATGATGATTTCGCCCACTTCTTCAACGCCGCAGGAAGTTCCGTCGGGGTTGATGATGTCCAGGTTATAGCCGGGGGAGGGGCGGCCCATGGAACCGGGCTTGGCTTCCATCCATTCGTAGTTGCCGGTAATGAGGGTGGATTCGGTCTGACCGTAACCTTCGCGAAGTTTATGGCCGGTCTTTTCGAGCCACCTATTGAAAATGTCGGAACTGAGAGCTTCGCCTGCGGTAACGCAGTAGGTGAGGCTAGACAGGTCGTACTTGCTCAAATCCTGCTGCAGCAAGTAGCGGTAGGCGGTAGGAGGTGCGCAGAATGTGGTAATCTTGTATTCTGCCATCTTTTCCAGCATCTTGCCGGGGATGAACACCTTCATGTCGTATACAAAGACTGCGGAACCTGCAATCCACTGACCGTAGATCTTGCCCCACATGGCCTTTGCCCAGCCGGTTTCTGCAATACTCAGGTGACGTCCGCCATCTACGACGTGCTGCCAGAAACGTGCGGTATTGATGTGTCCCAACGGGTAAGTAAAGGTGTGGGCCACCATCTTGGGGTTGCTGGAAGTTCCGCTGGTAAAATAGACCAGCATGATGTCGTCATTCTTGGTAGCTTCTTCGCCGACCGGACGGGGAAATTCCGGAGACATGATTTCGTAGTCGTCGTAGAAGCTGATCCAGCCTTGACGGGCCTGGCCGATAGTCACAAGCTTTTCTACGGAGGAGCACTTGGACTTGGCGGTCTCCACTTCCTTCTGGAGGGAGGGCTCGTCGTAGGATACCACCATCTTGATTTCTGCAGCATCGAAACGGTATTCCAGATCGTGGGCGGAAAGCATGTTGGTGGCGGGGATGACGATGGCGCCAATGCGGTGAAGGGCTATGATGAAGAACCAGAATTCATAGCGACGGCGGAGGATAAGCATCACGCGGTCGCCCTTCTTGATTCCCTGTTCCTTCAGGAAGTTTGCTGTACGCTGGGAGGCACGGGAAAGGTCCTTGAAGGTGAAGATATGACTTTCGTCGTTATCGTCGCACCATACCAGGGCTTCGCGTTTAGGTTCGTTCTTTGCGTACTCGTCTACGACGTCGTAAGCGAAGTTGAAATTGTCGGGGATAGAAATCTTGAAGTTCTCGTGGAGATCTTCATAGGAATTGTAGTCAACTCGACTTAAAAAATTGTTTAAAATCATCATTCGTTCCGTTATGATTATGGACGATTACAGGTCCTTGTACATCACTTTTTCACGCATGGTGGATACGTAACGGATTAAGTTCAAAATTCTCTTTTCGCCAATGGTAAAGAAATCCTTCTGGTGGAATACCAGACGGGGAATGCCGCCGGGGAGCATCATGGTCAGGCAGGCTCTGGTCTGGGCGATTCCCAGAAGAATATCTGGGACGATGGAGAAGCTGAGAGCCTTGGATGGAATCTTCTTGATGGAGCCGTCTCTCTTGCTGTAAATAAAATGCAGGTCTTCGTAATTGTCGAACTGTTCCAGAGCCTGTTCACGCAGGTGGCGGTTGCCGAACCAGATGGGCGGGACAAAGCCAGAGGGAATGGCGTGGCTGCAGTTGGCCTTCCAAAGGGCAAGGCTGCGTTTCAGGAGGGCGATGGTGAATTTTTCATCGAGACCGGCGAATTCGGCTTCGTTGCCGGAAATCCATTGGGCAATTTTACCAACCCAAGTTCTGTTGACTGCCAGGTCTGCACGGTGATGTGCGCCGTGAATCATGATTTCGTAGCCTTCGTCAACGAACTGCTGGATGGTTGCCTGGAATTCTTCGGCTTCGGATTCCGGAACACCGCCGATGGAGGGGACCACGGCGATACTGATGGGGGAACCAGCAGCTTCAGCCAGCTTGCGGATTTGTACGGAAGCCTTCTTGAAATTCTTCGCATTGAAGTTATGATAGCACAGAATGAACTTCTTTCGCTTGTTGCGATATTCTTCAGCAGCTTGAAGGTCGGCAATATCCTTATTGATTTCCATAATAAACCTTTGGTGTTCTCGTTAAAGATTGTCTTTGTCGAGCTTGTTGTTGACGAAAATGTGGAATGCAGCAAACAGGGCGGCTGCGACAACGGCCAGTCTGCAGATCATCTTGCTAAAGGAATTTTCCATATTGGACTCCGTTTAATTTTTTTATAAAATAGAATAAAATGAAGGCGGAAATTCGCTTGAGATGTTTTTTTAACTTATGAAAAAGTACCTTGCAAACTCAAGGATTGTAAGTTTTCTATAAGTTTGTTTTTTTTTGTAAAATTTCGCTTTTTTTACGGTTCCCGGTTCTCGGCGACCCAAATTTTGACCGTGCTATTGCTTTCAACTATAGCGTGCAGGTAATGTAGGCCGCTAATTAGGTGTCCACGGGAGTCCAGTTCCAGGCAAACTCCATAAGTGTCGAACCGCCCCTTCTTCATCTGGATGGCGGTGGCATGAACCCTGGATTCATCGACGGATTCGTCGCTTAAGCTATTGGCGATGAGACCTCGGGCTGTTTCTGGGTCAATGTCTCTGAGTGAGCGTGTGCGGGCTGGAATCATATAAGCAAAAATAAAAAATACCGCCAGTTTCTTTCTGGCGGCATCCTTTTAAATGGGCTAGTTTTTAAGTAAACTTTCGCTGAACCATTCCGAATAGATTATGTTGTAATCGCCCCCGTTGGACCATCGAGCGCTTAAGACGCTTTGGGAGGATAAGACAGTTCTGTCATTAATGATGTTTTCGCAGTCCTCGATAAGGAATTTTGCAGACGTAAAAGTGTCAAAAGAAAGATCGAGATATTTTATCTGGAGAACCATTATGGTGTCTGAAGAAACCTTGGTAAGGACGCTTCCTGTAGGTTCGTTGAGTGGTAATGCGACCACGTAGTATTTACAGGATTTATCCCTTTTTGAAAAATGTCCGATTGAATCCGTTTTAGGGAAACAGGAGGAAATATGCTTTCTATCGACGGGATAGATATTGTTGTCTATGTCTGGGTAGGGGTAGGAGCTCGTGGAATCCTGATTCGTTTGACACTCCGAATCCGAGATATATGCCATTACATGTTTGTCGAAGGACAAATCTTCTGGGTCGGCATACTGCAGTGCGAGACGATTCAGTGTATTGACCGTTGTATCAACAACGACAGGATCCGCCTTGGGGTCATGTTTGTTTGGAAGAGTTATTTCGGGCTGCTCTTGGGGCTCGGCTTCGTTAACGATCTTGCAGCTGAGGTCCATTGATTTGCTAAATGCTTTTTCTACATCATCAATGGATGTGGCCTCAGTTTCTGTTACGCAGGCGTAATTGAAGCTGTTTCCCTTAATATAAAGTGAATCTGCTATGATGTTAACATCGTCCTTTCCGCCTGTGCAGGCTTTTGACAAGTTGATAACCAGACTGTCAATGTTGGCTGCTAGATGGCGGCCAAAGAAAGCCATGTTGAGTTGTCCCTGGCTGATTTTTGCGATACCGATAATACCGGAATAATCGGGCTCGTATGGAATTACGGGACATGATGCTTTTACGGCGTTTTCTTTTTTGTAGATTTCAATGTTTGTTAAACCTACCGAACGGCTGTCTGTTTTGGACGTGCTGAGGGTGAGTATTTCTTTCAAGTCGATGGCGATGCTGCTTGACGATTTTGTGTCGGCTTTTGGGGCAGAACTACTGCTTGCAGTTTCGTTGTCGTCGATAGGACTTCCTGAAACCTGATCGTCCGAACATGCCATGAACATCAGCAGGCTTAAAATCCCTGCGGTGGTAAAGAATTTTTTTTTCATGTAAACCTCCTAACTTTTACAAAAAACGTGCTTTTGGGGTTCCCCAATTGCATTTTCATCCCCGAATATACCTTCTTTTCTTAATAAAAGCTATACTTTTTTTTTTATTCAAAAAATGAATGGCGCTAGTTAAAAAAAATGTATTGTCTAGTGTAAATAGGTCCTGATAAATATGGCCTAAAAAAAGAAAAAACATTTCTTTATTATACATCTTGTATTATAAAAAAAGAAACGCCCGCATTTCTGCGGGTGTCTGTATCTTGAGAGAGAATCTTAATTGTCAAGAAGGGCTTCGCTATACCATTCTCCGTAGGCTCGTACTTTGTATTCATTGCTGGTTCCGCATAACCAACGGCTACTTTGGGCGTAGCGATTCTTTACCACCGTATTTTCGTTGATGATTCCTTCGCAGTCTTCAATAAGGTAGATTACATGTGCATGTGAAATCATATTTGTGACTGCGCATCCGAACAGTTCGCTTTGCTTTTTGGAAAAACCACGGCCAATGCTCATTGCTGTAATGGTATCCTGGGCTACCTTGGTAAGAACGTGGGCTGTAGGCTGGTTTGAGTCAGAATTATTAATTACATAGTACTTGCAAGACGTTTCTTTTTTGGAAAACTTCCCTATGGAATCCGTAGTAGGGAAACATGCAGAGATGTCCTCTTTTTCGATGAAGTTTATTGCCTTTGCATTGATGGGTATGTACGATTCGGTTTTGACAGGGGTGCTTATGGCGTTGATACATTCCGTACTCAGGTTGCTGTTATATGCTAATACATGACTGTCGAAGGATAAATCCTCCGGTCTCGCGAACTGGGCTGCGTATGCACTCAAGGTTCTGGAACTGGTGTCGATAGAAATGGTGTCGGGATCTTCCTCTGAAAATTCGATGATTGGTTCCCTGTTGGCGGCGCTTGCGCTATCTAGGGAATCCAGAGAGACTTTTTTTTCTAGAAGTTCGCATTGCGTGGCCATGACGTGATTGAATAGGCCGAGAGCTTCATCGATGTTCATAATGTCGGTTGTGGTTACGCAGGCAAAGTCGAAACCATTCGCAGTGGTAATCAAGGAATCTATTGAAGCGTTTGCGGCGTCAAAGGTGTATGCGCAGGTCTTCTTGAGCATATCGACCATTTTGTCTACGTCAACCCTTAAGTTTCTGCCGGAAAAACCTCTTGTAATTAGCCCGTCCTGGATTCTTGTAACACCAGTGAGTTCCTGTTCTGCGGCCTTGCAACTAGCCGACGCTGCGTTTTCCTCCTCATAGGTGTTTACAGAGACGATATCCTGTATTACGCTGCTAGCAGTTGCTTCGGTGGAGAAAGTGTAGAGTTGGTCGAAATCGATGACCGCGTTGAATAAACTACCGGAAGAGCTTTCTGCTGATTCGACGCTGCTTGACGATGTATTCTCTGCGATGCCGTTGGGTTCTATGGCGTTTCCTGCGGTATTGTTGTCGGTGCAAGCGGTAAGTGCCAGCAAGCTCAATGTGCCCATTGCCATGATTTGTTTTTTCATATTTGCCTCCTAAACCTTTTTTGTAAATGGGAAAAATTGAATGTTCATGCGGTAAACCTGGTCCAGGTTCTCGCAGTTGGCGGTGATGGCATTGATGCGTCTGCAGCAATTTTCCAGTTCTTCCACCACCTTGCCGTAAAGTTCCTCGTTGATCCCCATGGTAATTCCCATGAAATGTCGCTCTTCGGTTGAATACCTGTCAACAGCCTTTTCTGCATAATTGGCCATCATCCGGTGCATGGCTCGAATTGCCAGGGGCATCGCCTCCTTGGACCCTACTACAGTTTTTTCTGTCTGGGTGTAACTGCCGTTTTCGTTTTTCAGGAAACCCCGCTTCACAAGAAATTTTAAAATGCGGCTTACGTCTTCTGCCGAAACATCTTCGTTGCAGGCTGCCGCCAATTCGTGGGGCTTTGCTCCCGGCATCATGGGTGCCAGTTCTCGAATGACGGGGTATTCCCAAGACTGATAAAATTCAAAAGCATCGCCGTCGATGACGCGGGCTTTGTGTTCCTTTGCCATTTCATCCATCTGAAGCAAGATGGATTTTTTGGAAAGGTCGTCTTTGGCGTTGTCCAGGGAAACCAATAGGCGAAAATAGTCTGCCTCGTAGCCCGTCAGGTCCATGGCGTGAGCCACGGATTCAGTCTTGACCTTGCTCAGTTTGCTTTTTCCGTCGCAAACCAACTTCAGGTAGTTTGGGGAGGTGAATCCGGCCCGCTTGTTGAATTCTCTCCAAGAGAAGGCGGATGTCCTTTTTTGCTCTTCGTAGAAGTCCCTAATATACTGTCGGAAATCAGTGTAACTTATGATGTTCTTCATGTTATCAAATATAGGATTTGAACACGAGAAACAATTTGTTTATTATACAAAAAGTGTGTTTTTGTGTAAAAAAAATAAAATTTTAATAAAAAAATTAAAGAAATTATTTCTTTATTATACATCTTGTATTATAAAAAAGAAACACCCCGCTTGCGCGAGGTGTTCCAAAGGTTCCAGTTGTCGTTGGATCGACTCTCGGACTGGCGAGAGTAGATTCTTATCCTTTCTCAAAGCCTTGTGCTATAAGGGATTGGTTCGGGTGGGATATCCTAAGGGACGTGAAGGGACACTTGGGTAGCGGTTGTGGTAGGTCAAAGGGCTCTGTAGAGGGGGGGTTAGGTGTGCTCTGGGTGTAGTGTCCCCGACCCAGAACCTTTAGTATATATATTCCTATAGAAATAGTAGGGAATTAGGTTGTCGCGATTTGTATGGAGGTGGCTGCTGGTGGTGGCTAACGCAGCTTGCTGTTGTCACGTCAAGATAAATCGAAAAAAGCTCTCAAAAAGTCTTGACGATTCTTTGCAGAAAGATGTATATTGCGTATGTTTGCCAAAAGTTGGCGGAATATATCTAAAATATAAACCGATAGGGGGTTCCCTATGTTGAACTCGTCTTTAGTGAACGAGAGTCTTCTTTCCAAATACCTCTCCAATGTAGAGGGACTTAATCGATTTAATGAGCTTGCAAATGCTCGTTTGGCTAAGCTGATTGAACAGCGGGAAGCCTGTTTTCGGAATAGCTTGATTGGGGTGGTTCGTCCATTGCTGGAGCAGCTTCTGCCAACGGTCTTGAACGAAGTGACGTTTCCTGAGCGGGAGGGGCTGTATGACGTTTCCGCTGCGGCACGATATTTGAATGTAAGCGTACATAGCGTGTACAACCTTGTACATACAGACTGTCTTGGTTATTCGAAGGTGCTGGGACAGTACCGCTTTAGAAAAGAAGACCTAGATGAGTATCTGAAGTTAGCTCACGTTCGTACGGAACGAGAACGTATGAGGGATGTTGCGGATAGAGAATTGCTTTCTGAGATAAAGCGAAATAGAAAACGCAAACGCTGCCTTGAGTGATTCTGCGAAAAGCGTGTGTGACGAGGTAGGATCGGAACGAACGAGTCGGTTGTCGATGTGATGGCCGAAGATGGAATGCACTAAGTGACCTTGGTGGTTTTCCTCTGCGTTTCCCTAAAAATGATTTCGGACTCTGCTATGAAACAGCTAAAGAGGGACTTATGTATGAGCGCTGCTGACTTAAAACCTAATGATGATGAAAATTCGCCGAAACCGAATGGTAATGAGAACTCTCCCCTTGTTCTTGAACAAGCTCCCCGCACGTATGTCAACAAGTATGCGGATTATCACGGTAAGAAACCGTCCGAGATAAAGACGGATGGAGCTCCTTATTATTCTCACGAGGATCGTGTTGCCGCGAGTGTGTCCGAGTGGGTTGAGAGCGGGTGTGGCCTTGAGTGTGGAATGATGGATGGCGAAGACTCTCCGTTAGTGAAGCGCATCGGAAAAAAAGTGAAGAAGCTCGTTAACCTTGGCGCGGGTAATATAGCGGTGAAGTCGACTCACCGAGGTGTTATTCGTCGCTATCCGAACGGGATGTATTTCAATACGAAAACTCGGATGTTTAAACCGCTTGGAAAAAATAGTTCTGTTCGTGTTAACCCTATGGGTAGAATCCTTGCTAGAATGAAGAGTGCGTATGAGAAGGGCGCGTATTTCGTTAACGAGGGTGAATACGAGTCGGTGGAGCTTCTGACGTTGACGTATAGGGTGTCTTTGTTGCCAACGGATTTCGCTCGGAATAAGGAAAGGCGCAGGGACCTTGAGCGCTACTTTGACAAACTTCGTTACAATTATGGAGGCGGAGCTGTGTCTGAATACATTGCGGTCTACGACGTTTCCGAGGCGGGAGCTGTTCATATACATCTGATTCTCTTTCAGAGAGGTAAGTGCTCGTTGGGAAAGTCGGGGCTAAAGAGTCTTTGGGGCCTCGGTAGTGTTGACGTTGGCTCGCGTCCTGAAGGGGTGCAGGATTTCCTGCGCTACATATTGACGGACCCGTATAACGAGTACGATGAAGGAACCGATAGAAGGAAGTCCGCTGAGTCGAAGCGGGTGCGGATGCTAGACTTTCCCAAGAGCTTTAGGATTGTACGAATGTCTCGAGGTATTGGCGACCCGCCGTGTAGCAAGGGCTTTTTTGATCCTTCTATGCTTCCGAATGGGTATGTAGTCAAGGGGGCTAGGGAGGGCTGCTACACGGCTGAGGATGGCTCGGTGGTAGATTGTAGCACACATTTGGTTGGCCCTGATTCTGACGATGCAGGGAGTTTGTAGCCTTGATGTTGGTTGGGTGGACGGTCTGGGTCGCCTTATTGTACTTGATAAGTAATTAAATAAATAAAAAACTCCCGGAAATTAAGATTCCCAGCTTGATTTGTGGCGCGTTTCTGCCTTCCGAACCTTTGTTTCCTTCATAATCGGGCGTAAACGACGTTCTGAGCCCGTTTCTTTGTGAATGTGGCCTTGGATGAAGTTGAGGACGAAACGGTCTTACGGTGACTTTTACGGGCTTCTTTCGGGCGGAAGCTAGGTTTGCGAACTCAACGTACGCAAGAAACCCTCAAAAAAAATCCCGCAAAGCGGGGGTAATGAGGGATGCTTGTTGTCGTTGTGGTGGGCAATGATTCTTCGAAAGAAAGTCTCGTAAATGCGGTTTACGGCCGTGAGGAACGGTAGCTGTAATTACTACTCGTCCTGCTACTTGTGGTAGCAGCGAAGCTGCTGAGCAAGACTCTGCGACGTTTGATTGACTCGTACGACTCGGGTGACTCGGTGCTCGTGCGACTCGTAAGCTCGGGCACTCGTACGACTCGGGTGACTCGGTGCTCGTGCGACTCGTAAGCTCGGGCACTCGTACGACTCGGGTGACTCGTCAACTCGTCAACTCGTCAACTCGTCGGCTCGTAAGCTCGTACGACTCGTTAACTCGTGCGACTCGTATGGCTCGGGCGCTCGTAAGCTCGTTCAGCTCGTATGACTCGGGTACTCGTACGACTCGTCAACTCGGTAGCTCGTCAACTCGTTAACTCGTGAGCTCGGGTACTCGGGCGACTCGTAAGTTCGGGCAGCTCGTATGACTCGTAACTCGGTACTCGTGAGCTCGAACGACTCGTCAATTCGGTAGCTGGTACGGGTAAGACCGTGGCAGCTCTCCATCGACTGAAGTACCTTTGTGATAAGTCCCTAGCTAACGTTCTCTTTACCACCTATACGAATGCCCTTAACGATAACCTTAAGGCTCTCGTGTCCAAGATGGGCATTGCTGATCGTTATACCTTGACTAACATTGATAAGCTGATGGTTGAACTTGCCAACAAGTACAATCTCGGAAAGGTTGACTATACCGAGGGACTGAAAATTTGGCAGTCCGTGGTGGAGACCGAGGCTACAGAGTTTGAACCGACCTTCCTTAAGGCTGAGTATGAAGATGTCATTCTTTACAATGGCAATGAGTCTCAGGAAGCGTATTTGAAGCAAGCTCGAGTAGGTCGCTGCCGCTCCTTGACTAGAAAGCAGCGTCTCGAGATTTGGGGCTTGGTTGAAAAGTACAAGCAGCAGAGGGCCGAGAAAGGCTCCTACGACCGTTACGAGATGTTCAATCGATTGACCAGGTACTTGAACGAGAATAACATTCACCCGTATACCAACGTTATTGCTGACGAAATTCAGGACTTCTCTAACCCTGAATTGCGTTTCCTCCGTGCCTTGGTTGTTGAGGGCGCAAACGATCTTTTCTTGGCTGGTGACCCGTATCAGAAGGTCTATAGTTCCAAGAAACTGAACTTTGCCGCTGCTGGCATCAACATCCGCGGTAGCAAGAGCCGTAAGCTCAAGGTCAACTACCGTACCACGGAAGAAATTAAGCGCCGAGCCGTATCTGTTGTTAAGGGCGTGCCCTTTGATGACTTTGACGGTGGGGAAGAGAACATCGTTGGCTATGTATCCCTGATGCACGGTGCTGCACCCGTCTATGAGATGGCTGAGAGCCCTGATGCCGAGGGTAAAAAGGTGTTGGATTGGCTAGCCGAGTTGAAGAAGGATGGCAAGGAATACTCTGACATCTGCATTGCTGCCTATAGCAATAACTCCCTGCGTCGCATCAAGGACCTGCTGCACAAGCAGAACATTGCCTCTTACGACCGCACAAGTGGTAGCGCTAAGGGTGATGCCAAGGGTGTAAACCTATGTACCTTCCACTCCATTAAGGGTCTTGAGTTCAAGTCTGTCATCCTGATGGGCGTCAACGAGCAGAATGTGCCCTCCAAGGTCGTTCCTAACGCCTATCCGTTCACCGACAAGGATGCCGTTCAGCAGAAAGACTACCTCCTGCAAATGCGCTCCCTGCTCTACGTGGCCATCACCCGCGCTAGGGAGACCACGTTTATCACAGGAACGGGTGAACAGTGTGGGTTGCTGAAGTAGGACTTTGATTGTAAACTTTATTTTGGTTGCACAATTTCGCTGAAAGCGTATATTCGTCTAGGTGCTATTGGGATGTCGTCTGAGTGGGCGACATCCCTTTGCTATGAACAATAAAGGAGGATAAAGATGGTTTTGGAATTGATCAATGTGTTTGCGCAACCTTACAATGAAATTGACAATGCTTATGCAGCTGCTGCGTATGTTGTGAATAATGAGGCGAATGGGCTGAGCTTTCACGTTGATGAGCAAGTGAAAGAACAAAGGAAACAACCAAATTGGATACAGTCTGATAAGATGAAGTTCCCGCCAGCGGTGAGTGCTTATCAAAAAAAATATGAAAAGTGTGATAAAAACAAGGCTGATCAGGAAGTAAAGAGCCTTTGTATAAAAATGACTCCAGGACAAATTTTATTCCACGGAGGAGTGCTGAGTGTTGACCCCTCGTCAAGTCTTGTTACTCTCTCGGAACCTTTGTCGACAACATTAAACCCTGAAACAGCACGAAGTGAAGCAGTTTATAAAGGGAAGGCCTATCGGTCTAACGTTCTTCATATCAACATTTTGAAAATCGTAAATCCGGATGTCAGAGTTTATCCGTTTAAGCCAAATCTTGCAATGAGTCAAGAATCTGAGGTCCTGCTAGAAGCGGGAATACAGTTGAAAAAAATTAAGGACACTGTTGCTTGCACCAATTATCCAGTTGGAGATTATGATGTGAGTACTTATACAGAGCTGAAGAAAACAGTTGAAGCTCACATCGTTGAATGGGAAATTGTTTAGATTGTTTCTAGACGGCCCATCCCGTTTTAGAGAACTTCTAGGAACCCTTCAATCATACGCTAGAATATGGTGGTTGAGGGGTACTTTGCCTTGTTCAACTCGTTGATGCGGCTAAGCACCTGCTGCACGCTGTGGAACTTTTCTGTGAGACGCTTGTTGTAATCCCCGCAGAGGAATGAGCCGTCCCTCAGGTGGGTTACGCGGTATTCGCAGTTGCCTGAGCCGTCTTGGTCTGCGTCAAGGTATCCTCTGATGTCCACGTCCATCTCGTTCTCGGCATCCTCATCGGGGAGGGCGAAGTCGATGCTTGCTTTGTCTAAGAGTTCGCCTAGCTCGTCTATCTTCTGTGACCACGGAAGGTCTCGTTTGCGCAAAAGACTCATATATGTTCCTTGTTGATTGCTTGTATGAGTTTTACAAAGGCTCGCAAGGAACTTTGCTTTGACAAGTTTGAAAAAGAAGGCGATATAATGTGCAGAAATGACGGG
The DNA here is from genome assembly GCF_900142465.1 of Fibrobacter sp. UWH6. NCBI lineage: Bacteria > Pseudomonadati > Fibrobacterota > Fibrobacteria > Fibrobacterales > Fibrobacteraceae > Fibrobacter > Fibrobacter sp. UWH6. The sequence goes on along the minus strand of NZ_FRAX01000011.1, from coordinate 13,846 downwards.
AAAAATAATTTGACATATATCTAGCTCCCCTTTAACACCTATCTAGATGGTACCTTGAGTATGCTTAGATAGCATCTGGTGTATGTCTAGACATACTCCAGAGTATGTCTAATATTTTTTTTCGTTAGAAAAATAAAGAAAAAAGCTTTCAACTGAGTAATCCTTGGGTTATCTTTATAGAGAAGAACGCTTTGTTCTCGTAGACATAGGAGTGCGTTATGGAATCGCTTTGCCCTCAAGTATTTGATTGCGAACAGGGATCGTCCGTTACGGGCTATCAGGGACTTGATTTTGGAATGCTGTACGAACGCTTCCTTGCGTTCATTGATGTTCGTCCCAAGAGTGTAGAGACCTATCGTCGAGCCATACGGCAGTTCTTTGACTATATGAAGATGAACTCCATTACGAGCCCCGTCCGTGACGATGTCGTTGCCTATCGCGAATCAATGAAGGCGGCTGGTAAGAGCCCGAGTACAATTCGCCTTTACTTGACAGCTGTCAAGATGTTCTTCCAATGGCTTGATATGGAAGGCTTGTACAACAATATCGCGGTTCGTGTGAAGGGCTGCAAGCAGGATAAGGGCTTCCATAAGGACTACCTGACAACTAACCAAGCGAAGCTCCTCTTGGATTCTATGCCTCGTGATAGCGTTGACCAAAAGCGAGACTATGCCATAGTTAGACTGTCCCTTACGACGGGACTCCGTACGATAGAGGTTGCTCGATCCAATGTGGAGGACCTTAGGACGGTTGGGGATAGCTTGGTGCTGTATGTTCAGGGCAAGGGACGTGACGAGAAGACGACCTTCGTCAAGGTAGCCCCTAAGGCAGAAGCTGCTATTCGTGAGTATCTTGCCGTCCGTGGGCGTGTCGCTCCGTCCGCACCATTGTTTGCTTGCGCTTCCAACGTAAACAAGGATGGTCGTCTCTCAACGAGGAGCATTAGCCGTATTGAGAAGAATGCTTTGGTTCGAGCCGGGCTGGATAGCCCCCGCCTCACGGCGCATAGTCTCCGTCATACTGCTGCTACCCTGAACCTGCTGAATGGAGGGTCCCTAGAGGAGACCCAACAGCTCTTACGGCATAACAATATCAACACAACGCTCATATACGCTCATAGCCTTGAACGAGCCAAGAACAACAGCGAGATGCGTATAGAACAAGCCTTAGGGTAGCGTAAAAGATGGACATAACCTTAACACTTAACACGGAGACGGTTATGTTCAGAAAAGTTGATTCAATAGATGGATTTGCTGACGACGGGGCTGTTCTAGGACAGATTTTGGAACCTGTGGGTCTCACAGAGGATGCACCTTTTATTCGTTACGCGTGGCTTCGTAGGCAGCACCATAACGAGACGTTCGAATGGACTAGCGAGAATGTCCAAAAAATTATCAATCTAAACGACTCGCTTAAGGAGGTGCAGTCAGCGTTGGTTGATAGGGCCGAAGGCATACTGCATAGAACTCGGCAGATGGTTACGGATGGTATCATTCCTTGCGACTCCTTTCCACGAGTATCCTTCTTTGTATGCATAAGGGGTGAATCGGTTTTGGATAGGGAACCGTCAAGTTTAGAGGAGCGAAGCCTTTGCAAAGATATGGCGTACTTGCTCTCTCTGTCGAGTTTTCGTTTCCCTGCTGAAGAGATCGCTAGAATTGTATGCAATGCATCTTTTCCTTCCAAAAGAAAAGATGGAGGGTCGTATATGGAACGGAACGTGCTTGTTAATGGTTTCCCCTTGATACTGCAATCTGTTTGGACTTATTCGGACCAAGAGGAGTTGGAGGCCAGCGTGTTCAATAGGCCTGAACTGAAGGATGTGGATATATGTCTTCTAATGCACATCTTTTTCAATCTAGGACTGTTTTCGCTGAAGGATGCGGTGTCCGTCAATCCTGAAGATGTTGCTGTACAGACGTTGATAGGCGCCTAGGGAATGCTCTTTGCGTAACGTCAATGACTAAGTGAATAGCCCCTGGCGTTGACGCCGGGGGGCTGTTCTGCTTGGAAAGAAAGGAATACTATTTCTCAGAGGGGCATTCTATGTCGCTTGTGATGTATTTGGTGTCTGCCACTTCCCAAGTTTCATTATGGGTACACATATAATATTCATGTGTTAACGTCAATGTTTCTTGTGATATTTCGTTTACGCATACGACTTTGTATTCTTTTTCTGAATCGCAAAGGCCGTATTTAACTTCAACTTGTGTAGCCTCCTGCCATTCTCCGTTCTTACAAACGTAATTTTCTATGATTAAACATTCGTTGATATTGGGATAATCTATGATAGAACATTCATTGGCGTTGGTTGTTACAGATGCGAAAATTCCGTTGTTGTCTGTGTCACAGATTCCGTATTCGAGGATAACTTGTGATTTTTCTCCGGCGTCTATCCAACTTCCATTTTGACAAATGAGGACGTACTCTTTGCTTGAAAAAATCTCGTTTTCTTTACTATCGTCGCAAATTTCAATTTCTTCCCATTCTTTGTTGTGACAGATGTAATAGATTGTATTCGACTGATCGCTAATGGCGATTTCGCCCTCTTTGTTTTCGTCGCATAATCCGTATTCAGCTTCTAGTATAGATGCTTGGGCCCATTTGTTGTCTTTGCAGATATAGTAACTAAAATTGGATGTGCTTTCGTTAAATACTTCTTCTACAATTCCTTGTAAATCAGAGTTGCAATCCTCTCCGATGAGAGTCCACGTGCCGCTGTTGCAGATGTATGTATTTTTTTCAATACTTTGCGGATTTTCGTTACTTTCATTGCACGCGCTATGTAGCCATTCTTCTTTGTCTATCCATTCTCCACTTCGGCAAATATAGGATTGCTCCATATAAAGAGTTGTATAATCGCTATAGGATACAACTTGATTTTCTTTGTCTTGTGTGCATTTCCCGTTTTTCAAGACGAACTCGGTGGTCTCTTCCCATTCGCCATTGCTGCATATATAGTATTCGTGATATTGCATCATGTAGGGACTTGAAAAGTGGACTACGCTATCCTTCTTGGACTCGTTACAAATGCCGTGTTCGACTATGATTCTAGGAACGTATTCCCAATTTTCCTGATTGCAGATGTAATAGGTTGGTCTATAAGCATTGTCATAGATTGCTCCAAGTGAGCCTTGAGTATCTTCGTTGCATTCTCCAATCGCAGCAGTCATTTGATCGGTAACTTCCCAATGCTTGTTTTTGCATATGTAGTAAATGGCTGATTCGTCTTCTAGAAAAATGCTTGCTCCCTTGCCGTCCTTGCTTTCTGTGCAATCACCGTAGTTTGCTATGACCAAAACTCTTCGGGCTTCTTCCTCGGATGGGTCAACCCGTTCGTTGCTGGATGATGAAGCTGGAGGTGATGTGGGGTTTGCTTCAATGTATTGAATAATTTCAATGGAACTGGCTGAGGTTATGTCTACAAATTTACCGTTGAGTTCGCTGTCGTTAATGGCGCTGCCCGTGTCCGTGGCGTCTGCGTCTGAACTTTCGTTGGCGCCATTGTCTCCTGAGTTTCCGCTTGTGTTGTTGGAAACGTCTTTATGCCACGAGCCGTCTTCACACACGTAGGCAATCTTGTCATCTTTTATGTAGGCAAGATTTCCCTCGCGCTTGCTATTGCAATTGGGAAGATCTTCAAAAGTGTTTATGACAATGCTTGTTTCTGTTGACGAACTTTCGGTACTATTGTCTTCTGCTGTTGTTCCTCCGTCACTACCACATGCGATTAAAGTGATGCATAATGCAAATGACGTCAACTTGGCTGATATGTTTAAGGAGTTGTTTAGCGTATGCTTATTATTGTTCATAGTATGTCTCCTTGTAGACTAATATCCTTGATTGTAGAGCTACTCTATGGTTGTGAGGCAGCGCACTGAATATCCAGCGTATTTGGGTGCCAAATGCGCTAGCCCGTTATTAGCATTAGATTCGAAACCCCAGGCATATACGGAATAATTTCTTGCATTAGTTGATGTCCAAAAAGGAGCGAAGATTCCTTCGCCTTCGTGTCGTCTTCGATCGGTTTCAAAATAAACGCAACCAGCGGGTTTTGCAGAAAATTTGAAATAATCTTTGCCGCCTCCACGAATCCACTCATCAGAAGATTTTAACACGTATCCTGCCATCGCGACTCTGATTGATCCATCACTTGCGGTGTCTACTTGTGCCGTATCTCCAAAGATTTCGTATGAATTTATATAAAGAGTTTCGATATCTGTGAGGGAGGGGAGATGCCATCCTTCTGGGCATACGCCTTGAATTTCTCCTTTCGAGTTGCATTCTGCTCCGTCTCCACAACCTAATCCATCTAATGAAAATATTGCAGAGGAGTCCATAGCGGCAGACCACAGATATAGTCGGCCGTACTTTTTGCAATTTTCAGCATCGTTATCGTAGCAGAAACTAGATGAGTCTAATGTCTCTGTAGGTGTATTGTATGCGTAATTCAGATTTTCAGCCATCCAAATTTGATTGCCGATTTTTGTCGTTTTGTAAACTTGCCCGTCTCGTGGGTCTGTCATTGTATGGTTTATGTAATTTAATCCACTAATCTTCCAGCCAGTTGCTTCTGTACATTTATAAATCTCTTGATGCCAATCGTCTACGTCGATGCTAATTGTGTTGTCGATGGTATAGCTGTTGCATCCTGCGTTGATTTTTATTTCTGTTTCCAAAGCGAATCGGAATGATCCGTTATCACAAACATATTTGTTTTCGGAGTAGAGCTGGCCGCTTATAATTGATCCGTCTTGTGTACATGGTGTATTGCGCGTGTCTTGTTCTATGATTTCGGAATCGGTTGGCTTTACCCAAACATTATAAGTGCATTGGCTGTAGATTTCGCAAACGGACTCTTTGCAGATATAATATTCTCCGTCGTGTACTCCAATAGTGTTATAGGTGTCTTTAATGCAAGAACCTAAGGAACGCTCTTGTTCGTTGGCTTCTTTCCATTTATTGTCTTTGTATATGTATTTTTGTTCGGTTACGTTTCCTTTTCTAACCTCGTTTAGTTCTCCGTTACTCCAACCGTAGGTGTCTGCTGTGTAAGTGCTTATACAGACCCAGTATGTATTTGCACAGACGTAGTAATAGGAATTGGTTTCGTGAGGGGGCGTGTATTGACTGATTGTAGAAGAATTTGCTGTTGTGCAGGAACCGAGAGTACTTTCTACAGAACTTGCGGTACTCCATGAGCCATCTCTATACACATACTTCGTGTCGGATACGTCACCTTTTTTGACTTCTCCGATTTTTCCAGCGGTCCAACCGTAGGTGTCGTATTCAATTTGTGACGCCTTGACCCAACGACTGTCTTTGCATACGTAGTACACGTTATAGTTTTTGCTCAACTCGTTTTTATTTTGTGATACGACTCCTTTGCGAACAGCTGTGCAGCCTCCAAGCTTATACACGTTGTTCCAAAACATTTCAAGTTGGGTTTCGAAAGCAGGAATGTCCAAAATGTTCCAATCTTTGACATTAGCTAGAATTTCACTGCTGTTGACATCGATTGCGAAATCTGCCATAGCGGCCTTGGTTGATGCGTCGTCCCAAACGCCGTCCTTTTCAAAGTCGGAAACGAAAGTTTCGATTGTAGACTCGATTTCGTCGTCGTTTCGATTGCCGAGGAATAAAAGATTTAACATCATTAGACTTGCGTTTGCGTAATCAACATTGTCTTCTTCGTTATCCTCGAATATGCTCAGGTCTTCACTGTATTTGATTGTTGTTGGTAATTCGAATGCCGTCATGATTTCTTGGTCGGCTTGCTTCTTTGCTGCGAGAATGCTGTATCCCTTTCGAACTAGGTGTAGGGCTCGTTTATATTCAAGATGGGTGAGCAGGTTGACATTGACCTTGGTTCGATTGTCTACGCTAAGATCAGTCAATGCGTAGAGTGTTAGAGGCTTCTGCGAATACTCTCCTGAAACTTCGTTTCTATACAAGCCTGTTACCTCGATGCTGACGTAGGGATAAATCAGGTTCACACTGGGGATGACGTAATCCCCTTTGTTGCTGCTGATTTCATCCACGTAGACTTTGCCTGTGTAGCGAAGCTCGTCTCCCGCAAGTTCTCTTAGGTATACTGTAGAGCCAAATTGAAATGGCCCCTTGTGGGCTTTACCTAGGATGGAACGTTTCTTTACTATGTATCCGTGAATGTCGCCCTTCTGCCAAACGCCGTTAGTGCAGGTGTAGTAGGTCGTATCCTTTAGAGAGAGAGTAGTCGCTCCTTCGGAGTCCTCATTGCATTTGCTTAGTTGCAATATGTCAGTTATTTCTGTGTAGCTGGGGATGCTTGCTTGATCGACTGAGGAACTTGATCCAGTAATGGATGGCGATGTAACGTAGATTGACCATACTCCATCTTCACAAACGTATGTGACTGCATTTGCTGTTACAAATACGGTATGACCGTCATTGTCGATAGAACAGGCGCCGATGCCGTATACATCAGATACTTCCCTGTGTGTCAATTCTGAACTTTGGGTTTCAGATGAAGAACTCTCCTCAATCTCGGTGGATGAGGAGGAATATGAAGAAGAACTCTCGTGTGAAGAAGATTGAGGCTGTACTGATGAAGATGAGACTGTAGATGGAGAGGATAAAGTTGCTGATGAAGATGGTATGGCTTTGGATGAGGAGGATGGTTGCATTGAGGATGAACTTGCTTCCGCAAGGTCCTGTTTGCCTGATGAAGAGGGGGTGTTCTCTAAGGAGTTCTGTTTACTTGAAGATGAATGTGTTGTGTCTTGAGCGCCGCTTTTTATTGATGATGATGAATTTTTATCAGAAAATTCCTCATTCATTGATGAATAGGACTCCTTCTTGCTGGAGGAGGATTTTATGGCGAGGTCTTCTGAAGCGTCGATCCAGGCGTGGTTGATGCAGACGTAGTCGCGAAGTTTCTCGATGACATAGACTGTGTCGCCTTCTCGTTCTCTTGTGCAGCGTCCAAGGTCGTAGACCGTTGCAACCTCGCGGACGGAATTCTCATCTTCATTATTGTGGGATGATTCCTTGGCAGGAGAACTTGGGCCTTCGCTACACGCTGCAAGGGCGAAAATGAGTGCTGCGAGGGGGACCACTGACCTTTTTAAAAAGAAAACCTTCATCATAACCCGTTGTTCCGTTTAATAGAGACTGACAGAGCTAATGCAGGTCCTGACGAGTACTGTACAAAAAAAGGCGTGGTGCCGTTCGTGTGCACCCTAGCCGAGGCCCTGGAAAAGCCTATGAGGAATACGCAACAAACAGCCCACGCACAAGGTGCGTGAGCGTCTGCTTCGTCTATCCTCATTTCTTAACTTTCCAGGTTTCGACTAGTAGGACGGAGCAAATACTCTTACAATGTCTCCTCGAATATAATTAAAAGTTTACGAAACGGAAGCCTTTATAGTGCAGGTTGGAGTATTTGATGACCCTAAAGGTGATTGAAGGCTGATCCTGATGGTCTCTTACGAAAAATGCCTCCACGTCCGTAAGGTCGCGTTAGCGGACATAGAAAAATGCCCTTGGTGGAATAAATTTTTTTGGGGTAGGATATTGTTGTCTTGTTCGGTAGTTATTATTTTTAGCTATACGTATATCTACAAACGAGGTCGTGATGGCTGTATCTCCCGCGCTCAAGCTCGCATTGGAAATCCAGAAGATTGTATCTAAGAAAGTGCCGAGAGGCGATGAGTATGTTACCATTGTTTGCTTGGCCTATCTCGTTCATCGCCGTTGCCTGACGAAATCTAGGATGCTGGGCGAGTTTAGTGAGTTGAATATCCCTGAAGATATTAAGGGGGATGTCATTCGTTTGGGCGTTGAAGATATTTGGCCTGAGATGCAGAGCCTTTATCTTAGTTATACAGATGATGATTACAAGGAAGTCGTTGAGTACTTCGCTGATAATCGCCGTGCTTATGGTTTTGCGGCATCGACTCCCAAGTCTCTCTCGAGCTTGGTTTATTCGTTGCTGGATGTTAAGAACGGTAACACCGTTGTAGATTTGGGTCATTGTTGTGGAAGCTTTCTTTCCCACGTAATTGATCGTTCCCCACAAGTGAAAGTCTATGGCTACGAGGCTGACGCGAATTTTAATGTGATTGCTCGCTGTCGTATGTTGCTCCGTGCGGAGACGAATGAAAACTTGACAGCTGTGCTGACAAATGGTGAAGTCTTCGCTGTTGCCGCAGAAGAACTTGAGACCAAAAAGCAGAATGGAGCAAGGGAAGGTGTGGATGATGATTCCCGGAAATTGTTGTTCAGTACCCCCGAAATATCAAGAAAGGTCTTCGCTCATTATCCTGTTAGAGAACTCAAACGACCTGGGGCTAACTCAATAGTTGTAGAGCTTGCGAATGATGTAGGCTTGAGTGTGAAGCAGATGTCCGTTGATTGGTTGTATCACGGCTTGGTTGCAAAAACCATTGGCTATAAGGGACGTGGCGTATGTGTGATGAGCTTAAGTTGTGCTTGGAAAGAAAGTGATTATGATGCCCGCAAAGCCTTTGTCGAATGCGGCTTGGTAGAATGCGTGATTGAACTGCCTCACGGAATTTATCCTAGCGTAGAAAGCCAGCTTGCAATAATCATTCTAAGTCGTGGCAATAAGGGCGTTCGTCTCGTTGATGCTAGTCGATTGTTTGAAATCTCGCGCAGAACACCCGTGTTCAATGAAGAACATATTCGTCAGATTGTAGAGGAATCGAAGGCTGGTGGCAAATACTTCTCTATTGAACAGTTGGAAAAGAATGGCTTCTGCTTGTCCGCGAGCCGCGTAGATAAACTGTCATTAACGATGTCGTCTGGTGAAGGCGAGTCTTGCACGCTTGATTCGATTGTGAAATTGAACAGAGGATTGATTCTGCGTGCAGAAGAAATAGATGCTGCGATTACCGAGGCGTACACGGGAATGCGCTATCTTTCTGTTAGCGGTATTGTAGATAATGATCTGGCTCCTGATCTTCCGAATATAGATGTGACTAAAATCCATAGGAAGGTAAATGAGAAGATATACTGCGCAAAGAACAAGGCAATCATTGTGACTCGTAACGGAATTCCGCCTCGTTTGGCTGTTGTTAATCTTGCCGCTGGTGAGAAGTTGCTAGTGAACAACAATCTATATATGCTGACTGTTGATGCGACAAGGGCTGATGCGGACTATGTGAAGCTATATCTTGAAAGCGATGCGGGTATGAAGCTGTTGAAGATGGCTTTCACGGGAGGTCGTGTTGGAAGCCTTGATATGGGAGGCTTGTTGGCGATGAAAATTCCGCTGCCATCGCTTGCTAAGCAAAGAGCTTTCGTCGCCAAGTATATGAAGGTTAAGGGCGAGGCCGATGCGTTGAAAGCTCGGTTGAGACAGCTCTCTGCCGAGTTGGCCACGCTGAGAAATGGTATAGATAAGTAGTCGTTGCTTTCACGCGGAAGGGAATGCCTCTTCCGCTTTTTTTTCGAATTCATTGATGTCCTCTCCGACGAGTTTGATGATGTTGCTGGGAGCCTGTTCGTCCTTGGAAATGACGAAAACTGGATTGGAAGAGAATCCTTGCGAGGGTATCCCTGTATGGCTTGTTGTAATACGGGACTCGTGGTTTTCTTCAGGCGAAGCTGGCTTGATGAGAGGTGGCATTCGGTTGACGACTCTTCTTCTTCCGTTGTGAAGGAATTTTGTGTACACTTGGGTTGTCTTGAGGTCGGTGTGTCCCATAGTTTGGCTTACACCATACAGGTCACCTTCGTCTTGGATTGTCAGGACTGCAAACGTGTGCCTAGCACAATGAAATGTGATATGCTTGTCGATGTGGGCGAGCTCCATCATTTTCTTTAGATGTCGTTCGATGGTGTTTAATGGAGAGAGGTTTTCGAATACGAGACCCCGTTCTTTTTCATCAGGCAATAGCATTTCTGCTGTTGGTGATAGTGGTATTTGAACTTCGTTTGAAGTTTTTATTTGCTCCTTCACTATGATGCGGTCTTCAAATCCGTCTTCAGCAACAGAACGCTTGATGTGTTCCCATCTCAGGGAAGCGATGTCGCTGTATCTGAGGCTGGTGTAGCAAGCGAAAAGGAACGCTTGGCGGGAGGAAGCTACTGCTTCGTTTGCTAGAGGAATGTCTAGGATTCTTTGAAGTTCGTCTCTTGTTAGATGCTCTTTATTGCCCGGCTTTTGGGCTTCAATGAGCTTCTTGAGATTGGGTGCGTGGGGGATGAGCTCGTCTGTCTCAGCTTGGTTCAACAAGGCGCGGATTAACACTCCGTAGAGGTGTTTTGTATTTTCCGAGGTATCCTTGGTGATGCTGTCTAGTAGACTGTTGAAGTTGAGCCTATTGACGTCAGCCAGCGTGATGTCTTTGGGCAGCTTCTTGGCTAGAACGAGGTAGTTACGAGCTGTGTTTGCCTTGCGCTTTCTGCTAGCGATCAGTTCTGCGTAGCGGTAGAGAAGTGTGTAGCGCCCTTCGTATTCCTTTACGGGAATGCCTGCATCGATTGCGTTTATCTTCTTCTCTTGCTTAGTTCGGTAAGTCTCGGCTTCTTTATAGGCTCGAGCCTTATCCTCCTTGTTGTCTTCGTGAAAGATGAGACCGAGGTATATCTTTTTTCGCTTGCCAAGATGGCTGTAGTCGAGAAAAAGGGATTTTCTTCCGTCCTTAAGTTTTTTCTCGCGGATGTGTACGCGTTCGGCACCAAATGTCAGTTTGTCAGGGACTTTCATAATGCCCTCCTATGTCTGTATGCTACTAATATAGCATCGTATGTCTGAAAATACAATATGTCTTCCAAAAATAGATATAACTATATCTATTTTTCTAAAAAAGGGGCTGGAGGGACACTTTGGGGGACAAACGTCCCCTGAAAGTTGTTTTTATGTGCGAAAATGATGGTTGGTGGGGATTGCTCGTTGGTGGGCTAGGAACCTTGCAAACCAAGGGTAAGTACAAAAAAGAACGCCCCGCCTGAGCGGAGCGTCCAATAGCTTTGATCGGTGCTTCGACTACCTGGAGTAGTTATGCAGGATTGCCTTGAACCCTTATGCTATAAGGACGTGAGCGATAGGCTGTATTCCGAGGGACACTGAGGGACTGCCTCGGTTTGGGACTCGGAAGGGGTGCTGCCAGCGACGTCGGTATAAAAAAGAACACCCGCATTGCTGCGAGTGTTCCGAAATTTTCCAGTTGTCGTTGGATCGAACTCTCGGTTTAGCGAGAGTAGTTATCCATTATTTGCGTTTTTGGTTCAAATTTGCCGTTTTTGGTTCAAATTTGCCGTTTTTGTCTAAATTTAAAACAACTTTAAACAACTTTTGAAAGTCTAAAAAAAGACTAAAAAGGGCGAAAATAGGATAAAAAGATAAAAACAGCGACTAAAAAGCGACTAAAATTTATTTTAAAATATTGATTGTTTTGTCTAAATCGTTTGGGATAACGTGGCTATAAATTGCGAGTGTTATTTGTGGGTTTTCGTGCCTCATAAGTTTTGAAACAGAAACAATATTTGCCCCAGCCCTTAATAGATTACTAGCGAAAGAGTGTCTAAATGTGTGTAGTGTGGTTTCTTTTTCTATGCCTAAAATCTTTGTGATTTTGTGTAAGTGTCTGTTTATTGTGTTGTTTGGAAATTTGACCCTATTAAAAATAAAACCGCTTTTTTTATCGCTTGCAAATTTTTCAAGTTCTGCTTTCATTCTGTTGGATAGTGGGATTTTTGCGAACTTTTGACCTTTGCCAATTACCTTTATTCCGTCTGTAATATCTTCGTATTTCATGTTTTTTGCTTCGCTGAATCGTAAGCCTTCAAAAGCCATAAAAGAGAATAAAAGCCTAATTTCTTTTGTTTCTGCTTTGTCTAAAATCGTTTCTATTTCTTCGGGTGTAAAAAATGTTTTTTCTATTCGTGGGGCTTTGGGTGGTTTTATTCCGTCCATTGGATTTTTTATGTTGAGGTCATAATTTTTTATTATCCAATTAAAACAAATTACCCAGATGCTACGTCTTTGTTTTTTGGTGCTAGGTTTGAAATTTTCGGTTGCTTTTTGAAATTCTTGCAGTAGTTCTAGTTTATCTATGTTGTCAAGATAAATTTCTTTTGTTTGGGCATATTGCAAAAGGCTTTTTGCTTGATTGGTGTAATCAAGTATTGTTCGTCTGCTTTGGGCGGTGTTTATCGTGTAATCAATAAATTTTTTTACTCCCTCTTCTAGTGTGGGAACAGACCTTTTTTCTGTTGGGTGCAGTTCTTGATGTTGGACTTTGTCCATAATTTCAAGAGCCAACTTTTTATTTTTTGTGTGGGTGCTTATAAATTTTGTTTTGTGGGTGTCGGTGTCTGTTATGCGGATTGAATAGAATAAATTGCCTGTTGATTTATTCTTTTGCACAAGTGAATATCTAAACATTTGTTTTACCTACTTTTGTGGTAAATATAGAATTTATGTAGATACTAGCAAAAAAAATTGTGCTTGATGTTGTGCTTGATGTTCTGCTTGATGTTGTGCTTGATGTTCTGCTTGATGTTATGCTTGATGTTATGCTTGATGTTGTGCTTGATGTTGTGCTTGATGTTGTGCTTGATGTTGTGCTTGATGTTGTGCTTGATGTTCTGCTTGATGTTTGCCTAAATTAAATTAAATTGAATTTTATAAATTAGGTTTACTTTGGCTATTGCCAATAGCCAATGAGTAAATAACCATTATTCCATATATATGGATATAGTGTTATTTATGAAATGGTTTAGTAGTAAAAATGAATAAAGACGTTTTAAGACTGTTTTTAAGCGTTTTTTCGGTTGGTGGTGGTTTGGTATTGGCTGAATGTAGAAACGGCTTTTTAAGTGGGTTTCTGTTGCCAATTTTAAGGATTGAACGCTAATTGTTAATTAAGTTAATGATTTTTCGCTTTTTCCTCCCCAGTTGCTCTGTTTTGGGTTAAAGGTTAATTTTGGATTTGCCCATAATTGAACTATAAACGGCTTTTGCGATTGACTGAATGTTTTTTGTTGGCTTTGTCGGTTAATCGTTGATTGTAGGCGAGTTTCTGTTTGTCTATTGATAGTGATTTTTTGTAGTGTGGAAATTTTGGTTAATTGTTTTTTAACTTTCTTTTTAACCTATTCTATATGCTATTGGTGGGGGTGTATAGGGGGGTAGTGTCAATAAAGTTTGTTGCTATTTCGTTTTTATCTATGGGGTGGTGCACGCAACTTTGGTTAAAAATTTTTGACTTTTTTCTGTGGGTTAATCCTTTGGGCGGTGGGGTGGGTGTACCCCCCCCCACGTCAAAAAGGGTTACTACTGCTCAGGGACCGAATGGGGTAACTGCGAGCCCCAAAATCTGCCGTTTGTGTGGATTTTTGATTTGGGTTAATGGGTTTAGTTTCCAACGTTGTTTTACACGTTGTTTTCAATATTGGAAATAAACTTACATTAAGATTTATTTTAAGATGTCTTAATTTGCTCCGCTGGAATCATCGGGGGAGTGTCCGCTGTGGAATCTCTGCTGAATGTCTGCTGGGGAGTCCCTGCTGAATGTTCGCTGGAATCATCGGGGGAATGTTCGCTGGAGTCTTTGCTTGGAATCCCTGCTGGAGTCTTTGCTGGTGCTATGCTGGTGCTATGCTGGAGTATTTGCTTGGAATCCCTGCTGGAGTGTTTGCTGGGAGTGTTTGCTGGGAATCTTTGCTTAGATCATCGGGGGAATGTTCGCTGGAGTATTTGCTTGGAATCCCTGCTGGGGAGTCCCTGCTGAATGTCTGCTGGAGTCTTTGCTTGGAATCCCAGCTGGAGTGTCCGCTGGAATCTCTGCTGGAGTCCCTGCTGGAATCATCGGGGGAGTGTTTGCTGGGAGTGTCC